>URBA01000004.1 GCA_900545905.1 uncultured Collinsella sp. | reverse complement strand
ACTCTGGATAAAGCGCGCCCGCTCCTTGCGGGCACGATGGAGTCTATCAGCACGCGCGGACAGAAATCAAGCGCCGCCTGCGAAATGACGTGCAAGCGACGCTTGATTGCGCGGCGATTATTCGGCCAACATCCGGAAAAGTGTCGAAATCGGCCGTAAGAAAGTACGGAAAAGTGTCGAATCTGACGGTCTCAACATCCGGAAAAGTGTAACCGGATGACAAAACAGCACGTAGAAGCTGGTGTTGCATGTGGACGCTTCAGCCGTCCCTAACCCTCGCTACTCGTCGTCTCCGTCGTTAGGGTCGCCCTTGAGGGTGTTGATGTCCAGGTACTGGTTGTCGTCCTCTGCTTTCTGCGTTGCCGATTCGGACGCGGTGGGGCCGCGGAATAGCTGGAATCCCTCAAACGCGATCACGCCGAGCAGAGCGATGATGATGGCGATAAAGACAACCTTTGCCGCCTGCGAAAACTCCGAAAAGCGCGGCGGTTTTTCTTCGGTGTGGTAATCGGCAGCGCGCTTATCGTCGGTGCCGTGGGTATACGACGATGCCGAGGCTGCCTTTACGCTCGCTTGGTTGTAATCGGCAGCGGGCGCGGCAGCAAACGGGTCACGAGAATAGCCGCGCGACGCTTGGCCGTAATCCTCGGTTTCGATGCGGCTGGCGCGAGGCTGTTCGCTCGGGCGGTTGGCGTATGCTGCGGTGTTGTCGTATGCGGAGTCGCGTTCCTCGGCAGCCGCAAACAGGGGGTTTACCGGAATGTTGAGCGCCGACATGCCGCCCGAGGTCTCGTCCAGATCTGCCGCCGCCCAGGAATCAAAGGCAAACTGGCGGTTGGAAAGATCATCCAGATCCATGACGGGCGGCTCGAGCTCGGGCTCGGGAGCCGTGTATGCCGACTGCTGCGGGGCAGCGTGGCGAATCGTGCTGTTTGCCGTGGGGCACTGTGCCGCTGCAGCGAGAAACGCCGCCGTCTCGGACGGATCGCTAGCAGGACGGGGTGCAGGGGCGGCTTTACGCGTCGCCTGCACGATGGGATGGGTGGCAAAGTCGTCCGCGGGCACGGATGCCGGCGCGGGCGTGGCGGAAGGTGCGGGCTTTGCACTTGTCGGGCGAGCTCCGCCGCCCATGAGTTCCTCGGCGGTCCAGGGGCGGTCGCTCATCACGTCGTCGAGGCTCAACGCAAACAGATCGTCTTCGCCCTCGTCAAACGCGTGTTTCGCATGCCTGGCGCCAGAAACGGTGCCTCCGCGGCCGTTGCGTGATGCGTTGCTCGACCCCATCTTGTTCCATCCTTTCGAAATGCTCACATTCATCGATTATATGGAACTTGCCTTGCGGCCGACTCTCGGATTCGTGCATTCCAGAACTCGCGCCCAAAAGGGGAGGGGTGCAGGCGCGCTGACTATTTGTCGCCGGCGGCAGCCTTTGCCTCGTTGAGGTAGCTATAGAAGCTGTACTTAGAGATGCCAAAGAACTCGCAGGCACGCTCGCTCGACTTGGAAATGAGGAAGGCGCCGCGACGGTCGAGGTAGCCAATGGCGCGAATGCGCTCATCTTTGGTCATAAGGGCTGCCGGCTTGCCCACGTATTGCTCGCACTCGCGCAGCAGGTCCTCGAGCAGGTCGCCGATGTTTTTGGTAATGGGCTCGGGCTCGGTGTAGCCCGTGCCGCCGGTGCCGGTAAAGGCATCGAGCGAGCGCTCAAAAGCCTTCATGAGCGTAATGTCAAAGTTAATGCCCAAAATGCCGACGGGCTTGCCCTCGTCGTTGCGGATAAAGATGGTCGAGGACTTGAGCAGCTTGCCATCGGCGGTTTTGGTGAGGTATGGCTCGCGGTCGTGCACGTCGGTGGTGCCCTCGTGCATGGACTCAAGCACAATATGGCTGGGGCCGTCACCCAGTTTGCGCCCGCTGACGTGGCCGTTTTCGATCACTACGATGGAGTGGTCCACGTCATCGGTCTCCAGATCGTGGACGACGATTTCGCAGTTGGGGCCAAATTGGAGCGCCAGGCCGTGTGCAAGGCGCTTGTAGAACTCAATCTGTGCGGGGGTCATGGGTGCCTTCCTAAAAATTAGTTTGGGCTCACTGTGCCATAAACCCCACTTGTTCGCAAATAACGAAAGCGTCGCTGTGTTATGTGACCGTTCGGCGGCGAAAAGGTACCGATTACGGCAACAAACAATTTGTTAGGTTTTCCAATCAAAAAGTGTGATAGAACAGTGCTAACAAACTTTTTGTTTGGCATCCACATAAAAGTTCAGTCGCATGAATGGGAATGGGCTGAAACGCGTATGCGGGGGCCGGCAAGAGAGAACTTAAGGAGTTCACCGTATGGCCGATAAGATCCAGTGGGCGGGCAACACGATGCCCAAGAGCGATGACAAGCACTTGGGAATCATGAGCCTCGACCACGTGAAGAAGGCCCGCGCCTTTCACCAGTCGTTCCCCCAGTACACCGTCACTCCGCTTGCCCGCCTGGATGGCCAGGCCGCGCGCCTGGGCCTGTCCAACTTGTGCGTTAAGGACGAGAGCTATCGCTTTGGCCTCAACGCCTTTAAGGTTCTGGGCGGTTCGTTTGCCATGGCCAACTACATTGCCGACGAGACCGGCAAGGACGTTGCCGAGTGCACCTTCGATTACCTGACCTCCGATCAGCTTGCCAAGGACTTTGGCCAGGCTACCTTCTTTACCGCCACCGACGGCAACCATGGCCGCGGTGTGGCATGGGCTGCCAACAAGCTGGGCCAGAAGGCTGTTGTGCACATGCCCAAGGGTTCCACCAAGCCCCGCTTCGATAACATCGCCGCCGAGGGCGCCACGGTGACCATCGAAGAGGTCAACTACGACGAGTGCGTGCGCATGGCCGCCGCCGAGGCCGATGCCTGCGAGCGCGGCGTCATCGTTCAGGACACCGCCTGGGAGGGCTACGAGAAGATCCCGTCCTGGATCATGGAGGGTTACGGCACCATGGCCTCCGAGGCTGCCGAGCAGCTGCGCGAGATGGCCATCAACCGCCCGACGCACGTGTTTGTCCAGGCTGGTGTGGGCTCGCTGGCCGGCGCCGTGGTGGGCTACTTCACCAATCTGTATCCCGATAACCCGCCCACCTTCGTAGTGGTCGAGTGCGCGCCTGCCGCCTGCCTGTACAAGGGCGCTGCCGCCGGCGACGGCGACCCGCGCATCGTGGACGGCGACATGCCCTCCATCATGGCCGGCCTGTGCTGCGGCGAGCCCAACATCCTGGGCTGGGATATCCTGCGCAACCACACCACCGCCTTCGTGTCCTGCCCCGACTGGGTCACCGCTCGCGGCATGCGCACCCTGGGCGCTCCCGAGAAGGGCGACCCGCGCGTCATCTCCGGCGAGTCTGGCGCGGTGACCACCGGTCTGGTCGAGACCCTCATGCTCGATCCCGAGTACGCCGAGCTCAAGGAGCTCATCGGCCTGGATAAGACGAGCTCCGTGCTCTGCTTCTCCACGGAAGGTGACACGGACCCCGACCAGTATCGCCGCATCGTCTGGGAGGGCGAATACCCCACTTGCTAATACTGGGCGGAGTAAATAGGTATCGCTCCGCCACCTCACAGGTAGATCCCTTCGTATGAAAGGTTATGAACAATGGCTAAAGAACTCGATTTCGAGGCAATTAAAAACGCTGCTGAGTCCCATCGTGCTGATATGACTCGCTTCCTGCGCGCCATGATCTCTCACCCCTCTGAGTCCTGCGAGGAGGGCGAGGTTGTCGCTTGCATCAAGGCCGAGATGGAGAGCCTTGGCTATGACGAGGTCAAGGTCGACGGCCTGGGCAACGTCATGGGCTTTATGGGCGAGGGCGACAAGATCATCGCCATCGACTCTCACATCGACACCGTCGGCATCGGCAACATCGAGAACTGGGATGCCGATCCCTATGAGGGCTACGAGACCGACGAGATCATCTACGGCCGCGGCGGCTCCGACCAGGAGGGTGGCATGGCTTCTGCTACCTACGCTGCCAAGATGATGAAGGACATGGGCCTCATCCCCGAGGGCTACAAGATCATGGTCGTCGGTACCGTCCAGGAAGAAGATTGCGACGGCATGTGCTGGCAGTACATCTACAACAAGGACGGCATTAAGCCCGAGTTCGTCATTTCCACCGAGCCCACCGACGGCGGCATCTATCGCGGTCACCGCGGCCGTATGGAGATCCGCGTCGACGTTCACGGCACCTCCTGCCACGGCTCCGCTCCCGACCGCGGCGACAACGCCATCTACAAGATGGCCGACATCATCGCCGACGTCCGCGCCCTCAACAACAACGGCTGTGACGAGTCGACCGACATCAAGGGCCTCGTCAAGATGCTCGACCCCAAGTACAACCCCGAGCACTTCGAGGACGCCCGCTTCCTGGGCCGCGGCACCTGCACCGTCAGCCAGATCTTCTACACCAGCCCCAGCCGCTGCGCTGTCGCTGACTCCTGCGCCATCTCCATCGACCGTCGCATGACCGCCGGCGAGACCTGGGAGTCCTGCCTGGACGAGATCCGTAACCTGCCGGCCGCCAAGAAGTACGGCGACGACGTGAAGGTCTCCATGTACATGTACGATCGTCCGTCCTGGACCGGCGAGGTCTACGAGACCGAGGCTTACTTCCCCACGTGGATCAACAAGGAGACCGCTCCGCACGTCAAGGCCCTCGTCGACGCCCATAAGGCTATGTTCGGTGACGAGCGCATCGGCTGCGAGCCCAGCATGGACAAGCGCACCGGTCGTCCGCTGTGCGACAAGTGGACCTTCTCCACGAACTGCGTTTCCATCCAGGGCCGCTATGGCATCCCCTGCGTCGGCTTTGGCCCGGGTGCCGAGTCTCAGGCTCACGCTCCCAACGAGGTCACCTACAAGGACGACCTGGTCACCGCTGCCGCCATGTATGTGGCTGCCCTGAACCTCTACGATCCGAGTCAGGCCGATGGCGACGCCACCGTGTTCCGCGCCGGTCTGACCAACAACAAGATCGATTAGTCCCATTCCTCGATCTTGTTGAGCCGGGGACAGTTTATGCCCCCGGCGCCTTCTATTGACTTGGGGCCCGCGGTCGTTATCTCCCATGCTTCCTCAACGGTAGCGGGTCCTCGTCATAGTGCTCTGCATGTTCTAGCCACACGCGCATGCCGGAGCACATCTACTCATTGCAATCGTTTCATCTTTGGAAAGGATATTTACATGGACGCCAAGTTTACCGAGCTCGTCGAGCAGCTGAACGGCCTCGATTTTAAGGGCATGTACGGCAGCGACTTCCTGCACACCTGGGACAAGACCACCGATGAGCTCAAGGCGCTCTACATCGTCGCCGACGCCCTGCGCGAGCTGCGCGAGAACAACGTCTCGTCCAAGATCTTCGACTCGGGTCTGGCCGTCTCTCTGTTCCGCGACAACTCCACCCGTACGCGGTTCTCCTTCTCTAAGGCCGCCAACCTGCTCGGCCTTGAGCTGCAGGACCTGGACGAGAAGAAGTCCCAGATCGCTCACGGCGAGACCGTCCGCGAGACCGCTACCATGATCTCCTTCATGGCCGACGTCATCGGCATCCGTGACGACATGTACATCGGCAAGGGCGACGCCTACATGGCCGAGGTCTCCGAGTCTGTCCAGCAGGCCTACGAGGACGGCGTTCTGGATCACCGTCCCACGCTCATCTCCCTGCAGTCCGACTCCGATCACCCCACGCAGTCCTCTGCCGACATGCTCTACCTCATCAACGAGTTTGGCGGTCTTGAGAACCTCAAGGGCAAGAAGGTTGCCGTCACCTGGGCCTACTCGCCCTCTTACGGCAAGCCGCTGTCCTGCCCGCAGTCGCTGATCAGCCTGCTGCCCCGCTTTGGCATGGACGTCACCCTGGCTCACCCCGAGGGCTACGACCTCATGCCCGAGGTCGTCGAGCGCGCCAAGGGCTATGCCGCCGAGTCCGGCACCACCTTTAAGCAGGTCAACACCATGGCCGAGGCCTTCGAGGGCGCCGACATCGTGATCCCGAAGAGCTGGGCTCCGTTTGCCGCCATGGAGAAGCGCACCAACCTGTACGCCGAGGGCGACGACGCCGGCATCGCTGCACTCGAGAAGGAGCTGCTCGCCCAGAACGCCACCCATCAGGACTGGTGCTCCACGACCGAGCTCATGGAGAAGACTGCCAACGGCCAGGACACCATCTTTATGCACCCGCTGCCCGCCGACATCTCCGGTGTCTCCTGCGAGCACGGCGAGGTTAACGCCGACGTCTTCGACATGCACCGCGTGGGCATGTACAAGGAGGCCAGCTACAAGCCGTACGCCATCGCTGCCATGATGTTCCTGCAGAAGGTTGCCGATCCCGCCGCTACCCTCAAGGCCCTCGACGAGCGCAACACCGCCCGTTGGCTCCAGGCCTAAAGCCGGGCTGAGGTAAGCCATGTAAAGGGGGCGCTCTGCCAACCGGCGGGGTGCCCCTTTTTTGCATCGCGGGCGTGCGGGATAAGCGCTTTCGATGTGGATGCCCGCGGCGCGAGTTATGGGTACGATGGTTTCAGGGGAGGTATCACCATGAAACTTGGATGCGTCATTATGGCCTCGGGCGAGGGCAAGCGGTTTGGCTCTAACAAGATGCTTGCCGATATCTATGGCGAGCCGCTGATTTCCCGGACCATCGATTCGGTTCCCCGGGGCTTTGACGTCGTGGTTTCGACGCGTTGGCCCGAGGTCGCCCAGATTTGCGAGGACAAGCATTGCCCGTGCGTGCTGCATGAAGGCGAGCTGCGCAGCGAAAGCGTCCGTGCGGGCCTTTCATGGGGAGTCGAACGCAACTGGAAAGGTTGCCTCTTTTTACCGGGCGACCAGCCGCTCGTGAGTTCGGATTCTTTTGAGGCTATGGTTCGTGCATTTGACGAGCGTGGCCGCAAACATCCGGTGCGTCTTGCGTGTAACGGTGAGCCTTCGAGCCCGGTGCTCTTTCCGGCGGAACTGTTCGATGCACTTATGTGTCTTGAGGGCAAGGACGGCGGCGGTTCGATCCTCAAGGACCGTACCGACGTGGTGCTGGTCGAGGCGCGTGCCTACGAGCTGTGGGACGTCGATACCGTCAAGGGACAGCGACGCATAACGGAGCATATTGCCGCCTGCTCGTATTTTGATCGCGTGGCCAACTGCATCAATCAATAAGGAGCAATTATGATCATCATCAAAAACGGCGCACTCGTGACGCCCCAGGGGCTTCGTCGCGCCGACCTTGCCATGGACGGCGACAAAATCGTGCGGATTGCCGCGGAGATTAAGCCGGGCGAGGACGACACCGTGCAGGATGCCACGGGCTGCTGGGTATTCCCCGGCTTTATCGATGGACATACCCATATGCAGTGCTGGACCGGTATGGATTGGACGGCCGATAGCTTTGAGACCGGCACGCGCGCGGCTGCCTGCGGCGGCACGACGACCATTGTGGACTACGCGACGGCCGATCGCGGCGTGACCATGCCCGATGCCTTGGCCGAGTGGCATCGTCGCGCCGACGGAACTTGCACGGCCAACTACGCCTTTCATATGGCGCTTGCCGAGTGGAACGACCGCAACCGTGCCGACCTTTCGGCCATGCGCGAGGCGGGCGTGTCGTCGTTCAAGACCTACTTTGCCTATGATCACTTGCGCTTGGACGATGCCGAGACGCTCGAGGTGCTTGAGGAGCTCAAGCGCGTGGGTGGCATCCTGTGCGTGCACTGCGAGAACGGCACGCTGGTGAACAAGCTGCAGAAGCGCGTGTACGAGCAGGGGATTCATGGGCCCGAGGGGCATGCGCTCAGCCGCCCGGACGTGTGTGAGGCCGAAGCCGTGAGCCGCCTGCTGTATCTGGCGCACCTGGCCGGCGACGCCCCGGTCAACGTGGTGCACCTTTCGACCAAGTTGGGGCTCGGGGCCATTCGTGCTGCCAAAGCGCGCGGGCAGAAGAATATCTATGTCGAGACCTGCCCCCAATATCTGATGCTTGACGACACCTGCTATCTGGAGCAGGGCGAGGACGGCTTTGCGGGCGCCAAGTACGTGATGAGCCCGCCGCTGCGCCATGCCGGTGACCGTGCGGCACTGCGCGAGGCGCTTGTGGCCGGCGAGATCGATACGATTGCGACCGATCATTGCAGCTTTAACCTGCACGGGCAAAAGGACCGCGGGCGCGACGATTTCCGCGCGATTCCCAACGGCGGGCCCGGCGTGGAGCATCGTCCCGTCGCGATTGCCACGAGCTTTGAGGGACAGCTGGGACCCGAGGACCTCTGCCGCTTGATGAGCGAGAACCCGGCGCGCGTGTTTGGCATGTACCCGCGCAAGGGCTGTCTTGCCGAGGGTGCCGATGCCGACGTGTGCGTGTGGGATCCGAGCGCTCGTTGGACAATCAGTGCTGCGACGCAGCATCAGGCCGTGGACTACACGCCGCTCGAGGGCTTTGAGGCACATGGCCGCGCCAAGGCCGTGTTTGTGAACGGCGTGCTGGTGGCGCGCGATGGCGAGCCCACCGGAGCCCAACCCGGCCGCTACGTGCCCCGCTAGCAGCAAAGATGCCGTGTCCCCTCCGCAGTTGCGGTGAAATACGGACTGTTTGCGGCCGTTTGGCGGCCAAACAGTCCGTATTTCACCGCAACTGCGGAGATGGGGCCGGCTACTTGAGGCTGCCGGCGACGACGGGGCGGTCGAGAGCTGCCTCGAAGCGGTCGGCCATCGTGGGGTCGCTGAGCGTGTCGACTTGGTTGAGCATGACGCGTGCGGTGCTGAGTTTCAGCGCCTGCATCTCGGCATTGAGCACCATGGCGACGCGCTCGGGTGTGGCGATGTCGGTAGGCTCGCAGCCGCAACGCTCGCAAAAGAGCTCGGGGCGGTGGACGGCTTCATTGATGGGCTTGCCGAGCCCTGAGGCGCCGGCGATCCAGACGATGTTGGCCGTGCCAGAGGGAATCACCGGCTCCCAGGCGGCGTGGGCCTTGAGCGGGAGCCGCTTGCTGCCGTCCGCCTCGGCCAGGACGTAGTCAAAGCGCTGCGCCAGCTGGTCGAGCGGCTCGGCAGGGGAGGAGAGCTTGCCCGTCTCCGGGTCCAAAACACCCGCCTGGCAGATGCTTCCCCGCACAAGCCCCGCGCAGGCCTCGCAGGTGCAGCCTGGGGCGTGTGAGGCACCCGGCTTCCAGGGCGCGGCGTCCAGGCGACGGCTCGACCCGTCCCACGGCACGCCGGCGACGGGGAACATGCGCGTGGTGGTGCAGAGGAGCACCCTGCCGCCAGCGCGCATGAGCTCGAGACCCAGCGCCTTCAGCAAGGTCGACTTGCCACCGCTGCCGATAATCGCGGTAATGCCCGGCTCGATCTTGAGCGCCGAGGCAAGATTGCCGCTAACCGTTTCCATCTGTTCACCGCCGTATAATACTGTGATAATAAATAATCATCAGAGTAGCGGTCGAACCGCTTTTTGCTCTGCTCAAACCGTAGCACAGGGAGGTGCCCCGGGAATGCTCGTTTATGTTCGCGGCGCCGGCGATATCGCCACGGGTGTCGCCGCTCGCTTGGTGCGCGCCGGCGTGTCGGTCGTTATGGCCGATATCGCGGTTCCCACGTGCATCCGCCGCACAATCAGTTTTTGCGAGGCTATTCGCCTGGGCGAGGTCCAGGTCGAGGGTATTCGCGCTCGCTTGGCGCAGACGCCGGCAGAGGCGCTCGAGATTACCCAAGCGGGGGATGTTGCCGTCGTGGTGGACCCTCAGGCCAAGATGCTCGATGAGCTTAAACCCGCGGCTGTGGTCGACGCGATTCTGGCCAAGCGCAACCTGGGTACCACGCGCGACATGGCACCTGCCGTCATCGCCGTGGGGCCGGGCTTCACCGCGCCGGTTGACTGCGACGCCGTGGTCGAAACCATGCGCGGGCATTTCCTGGGCCGTGTCATTACCCAAGGTTCACCCCAGCCCAACACGGGCGTGCCGGGCATTATCGCTGGCTATGGCAAAGAGCGTGTTATCCACAGCCCCGCCGCCGGCGTGTTTCGGTCCGACCGCGCAATCGGCGACATCGTGCGCGCCGGAGACGTGATTGGCTACGCGGGCGATACGCCCATGCGCACGCAGATCGATGGCTGTCTGCGCGGGCTTTTGGCGAACGGCGTGCAGGTGACCGAGGGCTTTAAATGCGCCGATGTCGATCCGCGCGGCGATGCCAGCTATATCAACTACATTTCGGACAAGGCGACGTCGGTCGGCGGCGGCGTGCTCGAGGCACTCGCTATGCTCACCGATATCTTTAGAGGATAGAAGGCGGCAATGGAAAAGTTCGATGTTGTGAATGCGGCGCTTGCCGCCCTGCGTGCTGGCGAGACGTGCGAGCTCGTGGTCGTGGCCGGCACGGCGGGGTCGTCGCCGCGCGGCGTGGGCGCCTGGATGGCCGTCTTTGCCGACGGCAGCCAGGCGGGCACTATCGGCGGCGGCAAGATTGAGCTCTTTGCGCTGGATGAGGCGCGCGAACTCCTGAGCGCGGGACAGTCGCGTCTGGTCCGCTACACCATGGGCGGCGAGAACTCCGATACCGGCATGATCTGCGGCGGAGCCATCTGCCTGTGCTATCTGCATCTGGATGCGACCCAGGCACCGTTGTTCCAGGAAATTGCCGACGTCTTGGTCTATCGGCGCATCGGCGACTTCGTCATCGACTTTGGGCCGTTTATCGCGAGCGCGCTCGAGGGCGATGTGGCCGAGTACCATGGTGAGGAATCGCGTCGTACCATTGCGGGCTGCCCCGAGCTTTCGCTGGTGGAGGAGGGGAGTAAGGTCACCTACACCAATGCTGCCTCCGAGATTCCTGCGGCGCACGTCGAGACGCTCTGCCCCGAGGGCCTGACCTACATCTTTGGCTGCGGACACGTGGGCGCCGCGACGGCGCGCGTGCTCACGGCGGCGGGCTTTGCCGTCGTGGCCTGCGATGACCGCCCCGGCACGTTGACGCCCGAATGGGTGCCCGGTGTCTACGATCGTCGCCTGGTCGATTACAAGAACCTGAGCGAGCTGTGTCCCATCGGTCCGCGCGACTTGGTGGTCGTCGCCACGGCGGGTCACAAGTCCGATATCGACGTGGTGATTCAGGCCATGCGAGCCAAGCCTGCCTATCTGGGCTGTCTGGGTTCGCGCCGCAAGACGGCCTTTGTGCGTGCCCGCTTGGAGCAGGAAGGCTTTACGCAGGACCAGATCGACGAGCTGCACCTTCCGATCGGCGTTGCCATCGAGGCCGAGGACCCCGAGGAGATCGCCATCTCCATCGCCGCCGAGATGATTCACCTGCGCCGCACCAAGCTCGTCCCCCGCAAGCGCTAGTCGCATCCCCATCAATAAGTTGCGGTGGAATACGGACTGTTAAAGCCTGTTAAGCCGTCAAACGGTCCCTATTTCACCGCAACTGCCATTTTCCTCCGTCCCCTAGGGATCAATATGTGCGGGGGAGTTGTGGAGTTGTGCAGGCAGACGAGGTTTTTCTGGAAATACGCACCCAATGCGCGTATAGTATCGATTGTTTTGTCGGCTCCTGCTGCGTCGAGTCCAAACCGCGAAATGCCATGAGCGGCGCGGATGCAGTCAGGAGGCACGAGGACAACCCATCGTGGCCACGCCCCGTGCTTAAAACCCCAAGAAGGAGTGAACAATGGCAGAAGAGAAGTATGTGCCGCGTCTGAAGACCAAGTACAACAACGAGGTCAAGCAGCAGCTTCAGGACAAGTTCCAGTACGAGAACGTCATGATGATCCCCAAGTTTGAGAAGATCGTCGTGAACATGGGTGTCGGCGAGGCCGCTACCGATTCCAAGGCCATCGACGGTGCCGTGCGCGACCTGCGCGCCATCACCGGTCAGCAGCCGATGATCACCCGTGCCCGCAAGTCCATCGCTACCTTCCGCCTGCGCGCTGGTATGCCGATCGGCTGCAAGGTTACCCTGCGTGGCGACCGTATGTGGGAGTTCTTCGATCGTCTGACCTCCGTCGCGATCCCCCGTATCCGCGACTTCCGCGGCATCTCCGCCAAGAGCTTCGACGGCCGTGGTAACTTCTCCATGGGCGTCACCGAGCAGCTCATCTTCCCCGAAATCGACTTCGACTCCGTCGATCACCAGCGCGGTATGGACATCACTTTCGTGACCACCGCCAACACCGATGAGGAGGCCAAGGCCCTTCTGGACGCCTTCGGTTTCCCGTTCAAGAAATAGGTTCACCTGCCCTATAAGCGCCGTTCCCACAAGGGGGCGGCGCTTGGGGCGAACAATACTCTATGTGAGGAGGATATAAGTGGCTAAGACATCGATGATCGTCAAGTGCAATCGCAAGCAGAAGTTCTCTACTCGTGAGTACACGCGCTGCCAGCGCTGCGGCCGTCCGCACTCTGTGTACCGCAAGTTCGGCTTGTGCCGTGTCTGCTTCCGCGAGCTTGCACTCAAGGGCGAGCTTCCCGGCGTTAAGAAGGCCAGCTGGTAAGTCACTACCAGCGTTTCAAGCATCAGTTTGGAACAGGGAAAACGCGCTAAAAAGGCTTTGCCGTTAAGGGCGGCGAAGAACCAAGAGCACGTGTTCATCAAGAACGAAGGAGAATCTGTATGAACCTTACAGACCCGATCGCAGATATGCTTACGCGCATCCGTAACGCTAACTCTGTGAACAAGGCCACGGTCTCCATGCCGAGCAGCAAGAAGCTCGTCGAGATCGCTCGTGTTCTGCACGAGGAGGGCTACATCGAGGGCTACGATGTCGAGGACACCGTTCCCCAGAAGACTCTGCACATCACGCTTAAGTATGGTCCCAAGAAGGCTAAGGTCATCAACGGCATCCGCCGCATTTCCAAGCCGGGCCTGCGTAAGTACACCGGCGTTGCCGACATGCCCCGCGTCCGCGGTGGCCTTGGTACCGCCATTATTTCCACCAGCCATGGCGTCATGACCGACCGCGATGCTCGCAAGCACAACGTCGGCGGCGAGATCATCGCTTACGTCTGGTAATTCGCTCGGTAGGTAGAAGGAAAGGAGATCACCGTGTCTCGTATCGGTAATAAGCCTGTCCAGATTCCCGCCGGAGTCGAAGTGGCAGTCAACGGCAACAACGTTGTCGTCAAGGGCCCCAAGGGCCAGCTCGAGCTCGATGTCTTTGAGAAGCTCGCTATCAACGTCGAGGACAACGTCCTCACCGTTTCCCGTCCCGACGACGAGCGTGAGACCCGTGCCCGCCACGGCCTCACCCGCGCCCTCATCCACAACATGGTTGTTGGCGTTTCCGAGGGCTTCGAGAAGAAGCTCGAGCTCGCCGGCGTCGGTTACCGCGTGCAGCAGAAGGGCAAGAACCTCGAGTTCTCCCTGGGCTTCTCGCACCCCGTGATCGTCGAGGCTCCCGAGGGCATCACCTTCGAGGTTCCCGACAACACCCACGTGAACGTCAAGGGTATCAACAAGCAGCAGGTCGGTCAGATCGCCGCTGAGATCCGCGGCCATCGTCCTCCCGAGCCTTACAAGGGCAAGGGTATCCACTACGTTGGCGAGCACATCCGCCGCAAGCTGGGTAAGGCCGCCAAGTAGTCGTAACCGACTCACTCGCATAAGACCAGCACCCCGTCAGGTGCTGGCAAGATCAACCTTTTTAGGAGTTTACGTATGAACAAGCATAAGGCGAAGCTGGAAGGCCTCAAGCGTCGTCAGCGTCGTGTTCGCGGCAAGGTCTCGGGTACCTCCGAGCGTCCGCGTCTTCGCGTGACCCGTACTAACGCCAACATCTATGCCCAGATCATCGACGACAGCAAGGGCTCCAGCCTGACGCTCGTCTCTGCCTCGACCCTCGAGGCCGAGTTCAAGGGCACCCACACCTCGAACAAGGAGGCTGCGGAGAAGGTCGGTCAGCTCGTTGGCAAGCGCGCCATCGAGGCCGGCATCACCAAGGTCGCCTTCGATCGTGGTGGCCGTATCTACCATGGCCGCGTCAAGGCCCTCGCCGACGGTGCTCGTGCCGCCGGTCTCGAGTTCTAGGAGGTATGTAGCACATGGCTCGTAATCAGAAGCAGCAGCGCGAGGCCTCCGAGTTCGAGGAGCGCGTCGTTTACATCAACCGCGTGTCGAAGACCGTCAAGGGTGGTCGTCGCATGAGCCTCGTCGCTCTCGTCGTCGTTGGCGACGGCAAGGGCAACGTCGGCGTTGGCATGGGCAAGTCCGCTGAGGTGCCCATGGCCATCTCCAAGGCGTCTCTCGATGCCAAGAAGAACATGTTCCACGTGCCGGTGACCGAGCAGGGCACCATCCCGCACGAGGTTCTCGGCCACTTTGGTGCCGGCCGCATCATCATCAAGCCCGCTGTCGAGGGTACCGGCGTTATCGCCGGCGGCGCTGTGCGTCCCCTCTTTGAGCTTGCTGGCATCAAGAACGTCCTGTCCAAGTCCCTCGGTACCGACAACGGCCTCAACATCATCAAGGCTGCCGTCGAGGGCCTCAAGGAGCTCTCCAGCCCTGAGGACGTCGCGGCTCGCCGTGGCCTGACGGTCTCCGAGATGTTCGTCGGTAAGGAGAACTAAGCATGGCTGACACCATCAAGATCAAGCAGGTCCGCAGCACCAACGGTTGCAAGCAGGACCAGGTCCGTACTGTCCGTGCCCTCGGTCTCCACAGGATCCGCGAGGTTCGCGAGATTGCTGACAACGAGTCCGTCCGCGGCATGATCTTCAAGGTCAAGCACCTTGTCGAGATTGTAGAGGAGTAGCAAATGCAGCTTCACGATCTTACTCCCGCGCCCGGTTCCACCAAGAACCGTAAGCGCGTCGGCCGTGGCAATTCTTCGGGTCACGGCACCACTTCTGGCCGCGGCCAGAAGGGCCAGGGTTCCCGCTCTGGCGGCACCAAGGGTGCCGGCTTCGAGGGTGGCCAGACTCCGCTGGCTATGCGCCTGCCCAAGCTTCCGGGCTTCCGCAACCCCCGTCGTATCGAGTACACCGCTGTTAACGTTGAGCGTCTCGAGCGTAAGTTCGAGGATGGCGCTGTGATCGACGGTGCCGCTCTTAAGGCCGCTCGCATCACCAAGAGCGAGTTCGAGCCCGTCAAGGTGCTCGGCAATGGTGAGCTCACCAAGAAGTTCACGGTCAAGGTCGACAAGGTCAGCGCTTCTGCGCAGGCCAAGATCGAGGCCGCCGGCGGAAAGGTCGAGCTGCCGTGCTAAATGGTCTTAAGAATGCTTTCCGCATCAAAGAATTGCGCGAAAAGATTCTTTTTACCATAGCTATGCTCGTCGTGTACCGCATTGGTGCGCACGTTCCTGTGCCCGGCATTCCCTTCCAGGGGATGCTGGGCCTTTTCTCGACCGATAACAATTCGGTCGCCGCAGGTGCTATGGCCCTCCTGAATCTTTTCTCTGGCGGCGCGTTGAGCTATGTGTCGGTGTTTTCGCTGGGCATCATGCCTTACATCACCAGCTCGATCATCCTCCAGATGCTCCAGGCCGTTGTGCCTTCCCTGCATGAGCTTGCCCGCGAGGGCGAGGTCGGTCAGACCAAGATCACGCAGTATTCGCGTTACCTCACCCTGGCTCTGGCAATCCTCAACTCCGTGGGTTACCTCTTCCTCTTTAAGAGCTTCGGCATCAGTTTCAATGGCGCCGGCGCTCCCGAGATCATCTTTGACTTCATGATCGTCGGTACGCTCACCGCGGGCGCCATGCTGATCATGTGGATTGGTGAGCTCATCACCCAGCGCGGTATCGGCAATGGCATGTCGCTGATCATCTTTGCGAACATCATGGCCGGTCTGCCGCAGGCTATCTTCTCCAGCACCGAGGGCAATGCCGGTGGCATCATCACCATGGTGATCATCTGCGCCATCATCCTGCTGGTTATCCCGCTGATTGTTTTCCTTGAGCGCGGCCAACGCCGCATCCCGGTCTCCTACGCTAAGCGCGTCGTGGGCCGTCGCATGATGGGTGGCCAGACCACCTACCTGCCCATCAAGGTCAACACCGCGGGTGTCGTGCCGATCATCTTCGCTTCGGCGCTGCTGTACTTCCCGGCTCAGATTGCCGTGTTCTTCCCCGGCATCGGCTGGATTCAGGCAGTTGCCTCTGCGCTTTCGACCGGTTGGCTCAACTGGGTGCTTAATGTTGTCCTCATCGTGTTCTTCGCGTACTTCTACACCTCCATGGTGTTCAACCCCGATGACACCGCCGACAACCTTAAGAAGCAGGGCGGCTTTATTCCGGGCGTTCGTCCGGGTAGGGCTACCGCGGCCTACATCAAGAACGCGCTCAACAAGATTACGCTTCCCAGCGCTGTCTTTTTGGCGCTCATCGCCATCGTGCCTTCGATCATCTTCTCCTTCACGGGTAACCATCTGATTCAGGCATTTGGTGGCACGTCCATCCTCATCATGGTCGGCGTCGTGCTCGACACGGTCGATAAGCTCGAAGGCCAGATCAAGATGTATGATTACGATGGATTCTTTAAATAGGCTAGAGGAGGATTGCTCATGAACCTCGTATTGCTCGGAGCTCCGGGTGCCGGTAAGGGCACCGTCGCACAGGAGCTCGTCGCCGAGTTTGGCGTCGCCCACATTTCCACGGGCGACCTGCTGCGTGCTGCCGTCAAGGGTGGCACCGAGCTTGGTATTCAGGCTAAGAAGTACATGGACGCTGGCGAGCTCGTTCCCGACCAGCTCGTGATCGACCTTGTCAAGGAGCGCCTTGCCGCCGATGACGCCCAGCAGGGCTTCATCCTCGACGGCTTCCCGCGCAACACCGCCCAGGCTGTGACGCTCGATTCCGAGCTCTCCGCCATGGGTCGCGAGATCGACTGCGCCCTTCTGGTCGATGTGGCCCCCGAGGTCATTATCGATCGTCTGTCTTCGCGTCGCACCTGCCGCGCATGCGGTTACACCGGCACCGCTGCCGATGCTACCTGCCCCAAGTGTGGCGGCGAGATGTATCAGCGCGACGACGACAAGCCCGAGACCATCAAGAACCGTCTCGACGTCTACGAGAAGTCCACGAGCCCGCTCGTTGACTACTATCGTGGCCAGGGTCTGCTCAAGTCGGTCAACGGTGACCAGGCTCGCGAGACCGTGTACGGGGATGTCAAAGAGGCTCTCGGTCTATGATCAAGATTAAGTCTGCAACGCAAATCGAGCAGATGAAGAAGGCCGGAGCGCTATCTAAGATGGCGCTCCGCCACGTTGGAGCCATGGTGCGCCCCGGCGTTTCCACCTTTGAGCTCGATCAGCTCGCGGAGCAGATTATCCGCATGCATGGCGGCACCCCGGCCTTTAAGGGTTACGGCGGGTTCCCGGGGACCATTTGCGCATCGATCAACGATGCCGTGGTCCACGGTATTCCCAACCCCGACATGATCCTGCGCGATGGCGATATCATCTCCATCGATACGGGAGCCGTTGTCGACGGTTGGGTCGGCGATAACGCTTGGACGTTTTTCGTCGGCACCCCCACGCCCGAAGCCAAGGCTTTGTGCGAGGTCACGCGCGATTGCCTTAAGGCTGCCATCGAGCAGGCTGTTCCCGGTAACCATATCGGGGACGTCGGTTATGCCGTTCAGTCCCTCGCCGAGTCTCACGGTTACGGTGTGCTTCGTGATTATGTAGGCCATGGCATTGGCCGCGTGATGCACGAGGACCCCAACGTTCCTAACTATGGAAAGAAGGGGAGGGGCGTTCGCCTCCAGGCCGGCATGGTCATTGCCATCGAGCCGATGGTTACGATGGGTTCCAACCATGTGAGCACGGGCTCCGACGGTTGGATTGTTACGACCAACGATCACCTGCCCGCCGCGCACTACGAGAACACCGTCGCCATTACCAATGACGGTCCGGTGATTCTCACCACCGACGCGCAAGGTGCTTGGTGTTCGCTCCAAGGCGGAGAAATGTAACAAGTTCCACTTAGATGTGGAGCCATTACGAAGATATTACGATACGTGCATGCGTATTGTAGAATACTCAATCGCTGTCGTTTTCTAGAGAAAGATGATTGCTTGTGAAGAAGGAAGACGCAATTGAGCTCGAGGGTACGGTAAAGGAACCGCTGCCCAACGCCATGTTTAAGGTCGAGCTCGAGAACGGTCATTCGGTTCTGTGCAACATTTCTGGCAAGATCCGAATGAATTACATCCGTATTCTCCCCGGTGACAGGGTTGTCGTGGAGCTTTCCCCGTACGACCTGACCCGCGGCCGCATCACCTATCGCTACAAATAGCGGCACGCATACACGCACTCCATTTCCGACTGCAGGCTTAGCTCAACCTACGGTCGGATTGTGTGTGAAGACCAGCCATAGTTTTAAACGCCTGCGGCTGGGCGAGTAGATAGTAGGGAAGTAGTTTGAGCGCTACCGAAAGGAAGAACGATGAAGGTACGTCCTTCGGTCAAGAAGATGTGCGATAAGTGCAAAATCATTAGGCGCCATGGCAAGGTCCTCGTCATTTGCGAGAACCCCCGTCATAAGCAGCGTCAGGGTTAAGAGAGGAGACTACGTTGGCCCGTATTAATGGTGTCGACCTCCCGCGTGAGAAGCGCGTTGAGATCGGTCTGACCTACATTTACGGCATCGGCCGCACCACTGCGACGAAGATCTGCGTCGAGTGCAACGTTAACGTGGATACGCGCGTTAAGGACCTCACCGAGGATGAGGTTAACGCCATCCGCGATTATATCGATAAGAACCAGATCATGGTTGAGGGCGACCTCCGCCGTGAGCGCAACCAGAACGTCAAGCGCCTTATGGACATCGGCTGCAACCGCGGCCTTCGTCACCGCAAGGGCCTCCCGGTCCGCGGCCAGCGCACCCACACTAACGCTCGTACCCGCAAGGGCCCGAAGCGTCAGATCGGTGCTAAGAAGAAGAAATAAGGAGCGCTAGATAGATGGCTACTGCTAAGAAGAACGTTCGCGCTGCCCGTCTGAAGCGCGCGGACCGTAAGAACATTTCCGTGGGCCAGGCTCACATTCGTTCTACGTTCAACAACACGATCGTTTCGATCACCGATCCCCAGGGCAACGTCATTTCCTGGAAGTCGGCTGGCCAGGTGGGCTTCAAGGGCTCCCGTAAGTCCACGCCGTTCGCTGCCCAGATGGCTGCCGAGGCTGCTGCCAAGCAGGCCATGGAGCACGGTATGAAGAAGGTTTCCGTCTTCGTCAAGGGCCCCGGCTCCGGTCGTGAGACCGCCATCCGCTCCCTCCAGGCTGCTGGCCTCGAGGTCTCGAGCATCCAGGACAAGACCCCCATTCCGCACAACGGCTGCCGCCCCAAGAAGCGTCGCCGCGTGTAACTGAAAGGATCGTATCAATATGGCAATCGACAGGACTCCTGTTCTTAAGCGCTGCCGTCAGCTCGGGATCGATCCCGCTGAGCTCGGTTACAGCAGCAAGAAGGAATCTATCCGTCAGCCCAAGCACCGTCGCAAGGAATCTGAGTACGGCATGCAGCTGCGCGAGAAGCAGAAGGTCAAGTTCATCTATGGCGTTCTGGAGAAGCAGTTCCACGGCTACTTCAACAAGGCCCGTAAGATGAACGGCGTCACCGGTGAGAACCTCATGATCATTCTTGAGTCTCGCCTCGACAACGTCGTCTTCCGTCTTGGCTTCGCCCGCACCCGCAAAGAGGCTCGTCAGTCCGTCCGTCACGGTCACTTCACCGTGAACGGCAAGCGCGTGGACATCCCGTCCTACCGCGTCAAGGCCGGCGACGTCGTCGCTGTCGGCGAGAAGTTCCGTGACCTCCTCCCCATCAAGGAGGCCCTGATTTCCTCCGAGCGCTTTGAGGTCCCTGGCTGGCTCGAGGTCGATATCGAGAAGCTGTCTGGTAACGTGCTCGCTCTGCCGACGCGTGAGCAGATCAGCGGTGATATCAACGAGCAGCTCATCGTCGAGCTCTACTCTAAGTAGTCCATCCGGGCTGCTGAGGCTGGAGGTAATACATGTCAGAATTCATTAGGCCTCAGGTTCAGGTCGAAGAGATCAACGAGACGTCTGCTCGTGTCTCCGTCGAGCCGCTCGAGCGTGGTTACGGCGATACGCTGGGTAACTCCCTTCGTCGCGTTCTTCTGTCCTCGCTCGAGGGTGCCGCCGTCGAGGCTATTCAGATCGATGGTGCGCAGCACGAGTTCATGACCATCCCTAACATGGTCGAGGATGTCACCGACATCGTCCTGAATGTCAAGGGTCTTGTCTTCAGGGCTCTCGGCACGACCGACGAGGCGACCGCCACCATCTCGGTTGACGGCCCCTGCGAGGTCACCGGTGCGGACTTCTTTATTCCGTCCGAGTTTGAGCTGGTCAACCCCGAGCAGCACATTGCTACGCTCACCGAGGGTGGCCATCTCACCATGAGCATGCGCATCGGCTATGGCCGCGGCTATGTTTCTGGCGAGGCCAACAAGCGCGACAACGATCCCATCGGTGTGATCCACGTCGACTCGCTGTACTCGCCGGTTTCCCGTTGCGCCAAGCTCGTTGAGGCTTGCCGTGTCGGTCAGCACACCGACTACGACCGCCTTGTCCTCGAGATCGAGACCAACGGCTCCATCGCCCCGCGCGACGCCGTGGTCCAGGCTGCCAATATCATCAACCAGCATATGGCCGCCTTTATGAACCTTGCCGAGACCCCCGAGGTCGAGGAGGAGGCTTCGATCTTCGCTCCCGAGGTCACCAACGACAACGCCGAGCTGGACAAGCAGATCGAGGATCTGGACCTTTCCGTCCGTTCCTACAACTGCCTTAAGCGCGCCAGCATTCACTCGGTCCGTCAGCTCGTTGAGTTCTCGGAGAACGATCTGCTCAACATCCGTAACTTCGGTGTTAAGTCGATCGAGGAAGTGAAGGACAAGCTTGAGTCCATGGGCCTGAGCCTGAAGGCTTAATGCTTCGCATATTTGAGGAGAAACTAGACCATGCGTCACAACGTTAAGAAGGGCCTGAAGCTCGGCACCGATGCGAGCCACACCAAGGCCATGAAGAAGAGCCTTGCTAAGGCCCTCTTCGAGAACGACCGCATCAAGACCACCGAGACCCGCGCTAAGGCGCTGCGTTCGGTCGTCGATCCGATCATCACTTGGGCCAAGAAGGGCGACCTGCACTCTCGTCGTCTGGCTATCGCCAAGCTCGGCGATAAGCAGCTCGTTGCCGAGATCTTCGACAAGGCTGCTCAGGGCATGTGGCAGGACCGCAACGGCGGTTACACCCGCATCATGAAGCTCGGTAACCGCAAGGGCGACAACGCTCCCATCGTTATCATGGAGCTCGTCACCGAGCCTTGCACGCCTAAGGCCAAGAAGGCTGCTCCGGCCCCCAAGAAGGCCGCTGCTCCCAAGAAGGTCGAGGCTGTCGAGGAGACCGCTGCCGAGGAGGCTCCTGCTGAGGAGACCGCTGAGTAGACATTCCGTCTGCATAGGCTATATTCGAGGGGTACGTTCGCGTACCCCTCTTTTTTTGTCGAAATGCCATTGCCTGTTTGTTGGGAGCGCCCATGACCGCGCCGTCTGATTTCAATTCGATTCCAGAGCTCGATGCCACGCTCGTTTTCCGCGTGGCATACGATGGCTCGTCCTATAGCGGCTTTGCCGAGCAGCCGGGACAGACGACGGTTGCGGGTGAGCTACGTCGAGCCATCGAGACGATGCTTCGCCGCCCGATCGATCTGACGTGCGCGGGGCGTACCGATGCCGGCGTGCATGCCGTGGCTCAGTACATCAGCGTGCCCGTAACGGACGCTGAGCTCGCCTGTACGCGCCGTAGGTGGCTGCGGGCTATGGATGCCCTGCTGCCCAAAGATATCGCCATAAACGAGGTCTACAAGGCCCGTAGGGGCTT
Organism: uncultured Collinsella sp.; assembly: GCA_900545905.1. Lineage (GTDB taxonomy): Bacteria > Actinomycetota > Coriobacteriia > Coriobacteriales > Coriobacteriaceae > Collinsella. The sequence continues at coordinate 9,375 of URBA01000004.1, read as the reverse complement.
TTCTGCACGTTTTGACGCGCGTTCCCGTACGTATACGTACCGTATTGCCGATCGAGATGCGCGCCCCGTGCTGTCCCGCGGTGTCGTGTGGTGGCATCGCTATCCCTTGGATGTAAAGGCTATGTCTGCTGCCTGCCCCGCTCTGCTGGGCGAGCAGGACTTTAAAAGCTTTTGCAAGGTTGCTTCTGCCGTGGGCAAACCTACGCACCGCTGCGTAATGCGCGCCGAGTTTGGCCATGAGGTTGCGTTTGGCGAGGACATCCTGACGTTTACCATCGAGGGCAATGCGTTTCTGCATTCGATGGTCCGTACGATCGTTGGCACGCTTGTCGCGATTGGCATGCATCGCCGTGAACCCGAGTGGATGCGCGAGGTCATCGATGCTTGCGACCGTACCGCTGCGGGCCCCACGGCTCCTGCCTGCGGCCTTACGTTTATGGGCGTGGATTACGATCCCGCCGAGCTTGTCGTGCTCGACTAGGGGAGGGCTCGACGCGTCGTGCGTCGACACCTGCCATCTGTGAGCTGCGCGTGTGCAACATCTGTTCTTGGCGTGCAATACAACCGGTGTCTCATTGCTTTTATTGCCGGGGTGTACCATGAACGACAGTTTGATTCACTGCTGTCGAGAGGACGGATAACTTGGTTCGACGTGGCTCGCATCCGCGACTTTCGGTGATCCTTGTGGTAGAAGGTTCGCCCAGCTATGCGATGCGTGCGCTCGAGAGTATCCAGAACCAAGACCTCTACGATTTGCAGATTGTCGTTGTCTGTCGCGATGCTGCGCCCGGTGTGCGCCATTCGCTTCAAGTTGCTGCCGACAGGGACATTCATATTGATTTGATTGACGTCGAGGACGCGAAGCGCGGCGCTTGTCTTCGTGCCGGTTTTGCTGCCTCGCGCGGCTCTCAAATCATCGCTATGAACGCCGATGAGTGGTTTGCTCCGCAGTCCCTTTCCAAGATGGTCAATATCGCGTGCGATTCTACGGCAGACATAGTGCTCCCCACGGTGTCGCTCGACCGCTATGATGCACATCGAGAGCGCCATTCGCGCGTCTTGGATGCTGCTCATATTTCCATTGATAGCAAATCTTCGATGGTGGCCGGGCTGCCTCAGTTGATTTTAGGCGGCCTAGTCGTTCAGACCTCTGGTGTGATGTACAGCCGCTCGCTGTTTGAGGCATGCCTTTTGTGCGACAAGGTGTTTCGCACAGTTGGGTTTATGGCATGCGCGCTTTCGCAGACACGATGCGTGTCCGGCTGCGGCGATGCTTGTTTCCACACGGCGGCACCTAAACTTACAGATGCCTTTGATCCCACCATGTATGCCAAGGTATCCGATGACACTCGAGCGCTCGACGAGCTTGCGGACTCACTCTCGGAAGCAGACAGCGGTGGTCGGCTCAAGCTGGCAAGCCAAAAGTTCTACTTTGCCGGACTTGTCGCCTGCATCGAGAATTTGTGTCTGAGCCCGCATGGGGTGTCGTCAATCGAGCGTTCCGCCCGCATGCGTGATATGCTCGATGCGCCTCGAACCCGTCAGATGGTCGCCGCGCTCAAGGATAACCATCGGGGACTCGGTTTGTTGTTTGGGCCGATCGCCAGCGCCAAGCCCGCGCGCTGCGTGATGTGTACGCATCTGGCAGCTTTTCTTAACCGGACGGGCGCAAAAACCGCCTAAACGGCTCATTTCGAAACAAATTTGCATAGAATTGTTTCGAAATGCGTTCTTATACACAAAAGCCTTCAAATAGCGTTAAACTATTCAATCACTGATTGATTGTCTCCGCCATCTTTTGGAGAGAGGGTTTGTATGGCTAAAAAACGCAATGGGCGCCAGGATGCCATTAGAGATATTGTGCGCAATAAGGATGTCCGCACGCAGCGCGTGCTGGTCGATGAGCTCCGTGCTATGGGCTTTGATTGCACGCAGGCGACTGTCTCTCGCGATATTGCCGATATGGGGCTGCGTAAGCTCCCCGAGGGTATCTATGTTCTGGCAGAGGACCTGCACCTGCAACGTATGGTTTCCGAGCTCGTAACGGGCGTTCTGCGTACTGATAATCTGGTTATGATCAAGGCTCAGCCTGGCACGGCTTCCGGCATCGCCGCCGCCGTTGATGCGGCAGAGTTGCCCGATGTGCTTGGCTCGCTTGCCGGCAACGATACGATTTTGGTTATTGCCCAGACGGCCGAGGACGGCGAGCGTCTCGAGGCGCTGATCAATAAGCTGAGCAATTCTCGCAAGTAGGCGTGCGGGTCGTGCGCTCGGCACTGTGTGCGTGACATGGTGGCTTGTAAGGGGGTATCGACGTTGGTCGGTACCCCCTTTTTGTTTGTCGGTATAAAGACCGCCCTCCAGGTCGTTTCAAACTAAAAGGCCCCGAGCAGTTCAATAAGCTGCTCGGGGCCTTGTTGGCTTTAGTCGCGTACTTCTTAGCCGACCGTATCGTCAGGCGTGGGCGAGGGGTCTGGAGTGGGCGTAGGCGTAGGCGTGCCGCCATCGCCGCCGGTCGAACCACCAGTGGAGCCGCCCGTCGAGCCACCGGTCGTACCGGTGCCGCCGGTGGTGTCGCCGCCCGTGGTCTCGGTGGTCGTGGTCGTCGTGGTAGTCGTTGTGGTGGTTTCCTCTTCCTCTTCGTCCTCGTCCTTGTCCTTGTCGTCGTTCTCCGACTTCTTGGTGTTGTTGGTGCCGTAGAACTTCCAGACGCTGTTGTTCTTGTAGGTGGGCGCCGTTCCGGTCGCAAACTCCTCGCGCTCGGTACCGGTCAGAACGGTGTTCATAAACCGCTTAAAGACAGGCAGGTTGGTGCTGTCGCCCAGCAGGTCCGTGCCGTACTTTTGGATGGGGATCTCGCCCGCGGAATAGCCGGTCCACAGGGCGCATGCCAGCTGCGGGGTATAGCCGCAGAACCACAGGTTGGTGGTGTTGTCGGTGGTGCCCGTCTTGCCGGCATAGGGCTGGTTGACGCTCAGGGCACCGGCAGCACCCGTACCGCCGCCCTGCATGACGCCGGACAGAACATCGGTGACCGCGGCGGCCTCGCCCTCGGTAAGCACCTGTGAGGGATTGTCGGTGTGCTGGTACAGCACCGAACCGGTACGAGAGTCAATCTCGGTGATGGCGATCGGCTGGCGATAGTAGCCGCCGTTGGCAAACGTCGCGTAGGCGGCGGCCATCTCGAGCGGCGAGATCGAGCCGGTGCCGAGCGTCATGACGGGAACGTCCTCGATGTTGTCCTTGGCGGGATCGATGCCGAGCTTTTTGACGAGCGAGATGATCTTGCTGTTGCCGACGGCTTCCGCCACCTGGATGTAGCCGGTGTTGGAGGAGTATGCCGTCGCCTGCTTAAGCGTGATGTTGCCATAGCTCTGGTTGGCGTAGTTTTGTACCTCGGTTGTGGTGCCCTTGGCCTTGAGCGGCGAGTTGCAGTTGAGGGTGACGTTGGGGTTCATGCCGTTTTGGATGGCAGTTGCCAGTGTAAAGGCCTTGAAGGTGGAGCCGACGGGACGCTTGGCCGTGGCATGGTTTACGTGGTTCTCGTCGGCGTTGTAGTCGTAGCCGCCCACCATGCACTTGATGTAGCCGGTCTTGGGGTCGACGACGACCATGCCCATGTCCAGGCCGTCAAGCGAGAGCGTGTCGAGCTGCTCGCGGACGGCATTCTCTGCCACCTGCTGCATCGTGGGGTCGATGGTGGTCTTGACGGTCAGGCCGCCCTTAAAGAGCACGTCGGTCGAGAACTCCTGCTCCAGCAGCTGCTTAACATAGGCGACAAAGTAGGGCTGCGAGTATACGTCGACGCCGCTGCCCGAAATCTCGGTCACGTTGAGGGTGATGGGCTCGGCCTGTGCGGCATCGTGCTCCTCCTGGGTGATGTGGCCCAGGCGCAGCATGTTGTCGAGGACCTTGTTGCGGCGAGACAGTGCCAGGTCGGGATTGACCGTGGGGTCGTACTGCGAAGGCGAGTTGGGAAGGCCGATGAGTAGCGCGGCCTCGCTCAGGGTGAGGTCGGCGGCGCTCTTGGACAGATAGGTCTCGGCTGCGGCCTCGATGCCGTAGGCGCCGTGGCCGTAATAGATGGTGTTGAGGTACATCATGAGGATCTCGTCTTTGGAGTACATGTCCTCCATCTTTACGGCGATGTAGGCCTCGCGCACCTTACGCTCGATGGTCGAGTCGAACTGCTCCTCCTGCAGGATGGTGTTGCGCACCAGCTGCTGGGTGATAGTCGAGGCGCCTTCGTGCCCGCCGCCGAGGGTTGCCACCGCAGCACGCGCGATACCCCACAGGTCGATACCGCCGTGCTCGTAGAAGCGCTCGTCCTCGACGTCAACGGTGCCCTGCAGCACGTAGGGGGAGACCTCGTCCTTGGTGATGGACTTGCGGTTTTGCGTGTAGAAGCTTGCGATCTTGTTGCCGTTGCAGTCGACGATCTCGGTGGGCTCGCTCACCAGATACGCGTTGGCGTCGGTGTAGTCGGGCAGATCGGACAGCCAGCGGTTGACGTTGCCGACCATGCCGATGCCAAACGCCACGCCCGCAATCAGCAGAAAGCCCAAAAACGAGAGCAGGATTATGGGCAGGGCGTGCGTCTTTGAACGGCTGTGTCCCTGTCGTTGGCGAGGACCCATATATTGACCTCCAGGTATGTCGTGCCGGACGGCGGATGTGCCGTCGGGGCAGGATGGACATAAGTTATTACACGATAAACCAAACGGGGCGCGCGAGGCCTCGTGTATGCTGGAAGACGGCATTTTTCAGAGTGAATGCATACCTTGGTAAGGAGTTTGCCGATGGCGATTCGGGCGATGGGGCCGAGCGGACAATACGAGACTGGATTGGATGCTGCCGGTGTGGCGCTGCCCGAGCTGCTGGCGCCGGCGGGCGGGCTCGACCAGATGCTTGCGGCCATCGCCGCGGGCGCCGATGCCATCTATGCGGGGTTGGGCGGCTTTAACGCCCGTGTGAGCGCCCACGGTTTTACCGACGACGAGTTTGCGCGCGGCTGCGCCGTGGCGCATACCCATGGCGTGCGTGTGTACGTGACGCTCAACGTGTTCGTGTTTGACGATGAGTTGTCCGACGCGGTGGCGTTGGGAGCTCATGCACTGGAGCTGGGCGCCGATGCTCTGATTGTGGCCGATGCCGGGTTGGCCTGCGCGCTGCGCGCGGCGATTCCCGGGGTCGAGATTCACCTGTCCACGCAGGCGGGCGCTCATAGCGAGGGTGCCGTGCGACTTGCCGCCGATGAGCTGGGGGTCGAGCGCGTGACGACGGCACGCGAGCTGACGGTCGACGAGATTGCGGCGCTATGTGCCACGGGCGTGCCCATCGAGGTATTCTGCCACGGTGCGATTTGCATCGGCTATTCGGGGGCGTGCGAGTTCTCGGCCCTGCGGCGTGGGCGCTCGGCGATGCGCGGCGACTGCACGCAGCCGTGCCGTCTGGCGTACGACCTAGTGGACGAGGCGGGACAGAGCGTTGTTGCCGTCGAGGGAGATCGCCTGCTGTGCCCGCGCGACTATCTGGGTATTGCACATCTGCCTGAGCTTGTAGATGCCGGCGTGGCGTCGCTCAAGATCGAGGGGCGCATGAAGAACCCCGATTACGTATTCAACGTGGTGCGGGTGTGGCGCCGGGCACTCGATATGCTGTGCGACGGCGCGTGGGACTCCGGTGCCGTGGAAGAGCTTGAGCGCGAGCTGGGAAGGTCGTTTAACCGTGGGTTTACCGATGCGTACCTGCGAGGGCGTTCGGGTGCCGGGCTGATGAGCTTTGAGCGCGCAATTAACCAGGGCGTGCGCGTGGGGCGCTTGGTCGCTGTGGGCCACGAAGAGGTGACCGTTGAGCTCGACGCCGCTGTGGCGGCGGGTGACACGCTCGAGATTCGGTTCTATCCGGGTGTCGACACGCGTCCCGATGTGCCTAAGCGCTGGCCGCAGGTGCCCTGCCCGGTGGATGCCGCAGCGGGGAAGCGCGTCGTCGTGCATTGCAAGCGTAAGGTGGACACGGGCTGCGAGGTATACCTGATTCGCAGCGCCGGCGTGTTGGATCAGACGGCGGCGGTGTTGGAGCGCATGCGGGCCGAGGCGGATGCGATTGCGCCCGTTGCACGTGCCGTTGAGGCACTGCCCTTTGAGGACGTTGCGGTGGATGGCGGTGCGTCGACGGAGTTGGTGGAGTGCGCGGTTCCCGCTCGCATGGTTTTTGCTTGGCAGCTGATGGATGCCGACCCGCGCGGAGAACTCGATTTGTCCGACGCCGTTGTGGTGCTTGACGAAGTGTGCCGCACGGGTGACGCTGACCGGACCCGCTCACTGATGCAGCGTGCCGGGTGCGTCGTCTGCCGCAACCTGGGACAGGTGGTGATCGCTCGCGAGCTGGGCGTGACGTTTGACGTGGCGGCGCCGGTGTTCTGCGCGAATCGGGCCACGCTTACCTGGCTGCGCGGACTCGGTGCGGGGCGGGTGTACTTGCCGGCCGAGTTGCTCGGCAATGATGCGGAGCGTATTGCCGAACTGGCTGCTGAACCCGGCGTCTTTGGTCCGGTCGACGCCGACCGTCCCGAGCTTATGGTGTGCGAGCACTGCCTGCTGACCGCCGAGGGCGTCTGCGTCACCGATGCGACGGGACAGGTCCGTTGCCGCGACTGCTTGCGTCGTCGGCAGGTACGCTATCTGGTCGAGCGTGACGGTACGCGTCTGCCGGTCGCCGTTGACGCGTGCGGCAGGACGAGGATTTTCCTGTCGTAGGTGCCGCGTCGCGTCAGTTTGTTATCATAAGAGAGTTTATGGACTTCCAGCACCGCCGTTTTCGGCGAGGGTGCTATAGCAAAAGGAGGATACCCAATGCTGTCTGTTGACGAGCAAATGCGTATCATCACCTCGGGCGCTGCCAAGATCGTCCCCGAGGCCGACCTTCGCAAGAAGCTTGAGAAGGGCGAGCCCCTCAACATCAAGCTCGGCGTCGATCCCACCAGCCCCGACCTGCACCTGGGCCATGCCGTGCCCCTGCGCAAGATGCGCCAGTTCCAGGACCTGGGTCACAACGTCACCCTCATCATCGGCAACGGCACCGCGCTGATCGGCGACCCGTCGGGCAAGAACTCCACCCGTCCGCAGCTTTCACAGGAGCAGATCGAGGCTAACGCCGAGACCTACGTGAGCCAGGCTATGAAGATCCTGGACCCCGAGAAGACCACCATCGTGCACAACGGCGACTGGATCCTGTCGATGGATCTGGCCGGCCTGCTGCAGGTGTGCTCCAAGTTCACCGTCGCCCGCATCCTCGAGCGCGACGACTTTACCAAGCGCTACCAGTCCCAGACGCCGATCGCCCTGCACGAGTTCCTGTACCCCGTGATGCAGGCCTTTGACTCCGTGCAGATCAAGGCTGACGTCGAGATGGGCGGCACCGATCAGCTCTTCAACCTGCTCGCCGGCCGCGAGCTCATGGAGAAGATGGGCATGGAGCCCCAGATCGCGCTCACCATGCCGCTGCTCGAGGGCACCGATGGCGTTCGTAAGATGTCCAAGTCCTACGGTAACTACATCGGCCTGACCGACGCGCCCAAGGACATGTTCGGCAAGACCATGTCCATCCCCGACGAGATGATCGGCAAGTACTACCGCCTGGCGAGCTCGCTCACCCCGGCCGAGGTCGACAAGATCGACGCTGCCCTGGCCGACGGTTCTGCCGACCCCTATGAGCTCAAGCGCGCCCTGGGCCGCGACCTGTGCGACACCTACCATGGCGCTGGCGCCGGCGACGAGGCTCAGGCCGAGTTCGACCGCGTGTTCAAGGAGGGCCAGCTTGCCGACTTCCCCGAGAAGCACGTTGAACTGACCGTCAACGACGAGGGCCAGATCTACCTCGCCGGCCTGCTCAAGGACCTGGGTCTTTCGGCCAGCGCCGGCCAGGCCCGTCGCGATATCGACGGCGGCGGCGTCAAGATCAACGGCAAGGCCGTGGCTCCCAAGAGCTACAACATCGACCCCAGCGCCCTCAAGCTGGGCGACACCCTCTCCGTAGGCAAGCGCAAGGGCTTCAAGCTTATTTAGTTACGCGGTTTTACCAAACCGCGTAACAGCTCGACGCTGCGCGGGCTCCAGAGCGACAACTTGTCATTCAAAGAGGACGGCATGACCAGAAGGTCTATGCCGTCCTCTTTTCATGCCAATTTGTTCGCTCTTGAGCCCGCTCGCTGTCCGTCCTCAACCTGCGGTGTTGTCTTGTTTGGCACTTGGGGACGTTCCTTTGGTGCATTGGTGTCAGGTTTCTTTGCACCAAATGGCGTGTGCCGTTAAGCGGAAGGGGTGTTAGCGGGGCCTTCTTTTGGGCATACAATGGCTATTGGCTTGCTGCGGTGAAGGCTCGTCCGCTCCGCAGCTTTTTTCTACGGTTAAAGGAGTATGTATGTCCGTTGAGGTCATGAGGTCTGTGATCGATGCTGCCGAGGGGCGCGTGCCCGTCGACACGCTGTTTACCAATGCGCAGATCGTCGACGTGTATGGCCAGCGTGTGGCGCCCGGTAGCGTTGCCGTCAAGGACGGTGTGATCGTCGGCGTGCTCTACGATGGTCGCGACGATGCCGCTGGCACCTACGAGGCAACTGAGGTCATCGACTGCCAGGGTCGCTCTCTCGCTCCCGGTTTTATTGACGGGCATCTGCATATCGAGTCTTCGAACATCCGTCCCGCCGAGTATGCTCGCATGGCCGCGACGCGCGGTACTACCACCGCCATTGCCGACAGCCACGAGATTGCCAATGTTGCCGGTCTCGACGGCTTGCGCTTTATGATCGAGGACGGCCGCCGCGCACCCATCTCCATCAAGTACATGATGCCTTCGTGCGTGCCCGCGCTGCCCGACGAGCAGGCCGGTGCCGTTATTTCGGCTGCCGATATGCAGGCGTTTTTTGCCGAGCATCCAGGCGATGTCTTTGGTCTGGGCGAAATGATGAACCTGCCGGGCGTCTTTATGGCCGACCCCGAGACCTGTGCTCGCATCGATGCTGCCAACCAGACGCCGTCCAAGCAGGTTGACGGCCACGCGCCGCTCGTTGCTGGTAAGGACCTCAACGCCTATGCCGCAGCAGGTATTATCGCCGACCACGAGTCGACGATTCCCGAGGAGGCGCTCGACAAGCTGTCTCGCGGTATGTACGTGATGCTGCGCGAAGGCACGTGCAGCCATGACCTGACCAACCTGTCTCCGATGCTGCTGGAGAATCCTGCCCGTGCCCGCCGCTGCTGCTTTGCGACCGACGACCGCGCTCCCTCCGACGCGCTTTCGACCGGTATGATTGACAATGCCTGCCGCGTGGCTGTCGAGGCCGGTATCGACCCCGTGGTTGCCATCTCTATGGCG
>URBA01000003.1 GCA_900545905.1 uncultured Collinsella sp. | reverse complement strand
AGCGTCAGATGTGTATAAGAGACAGGCCTGGATGGTCAGGTTGATATAGGGGCGGCTCTCGATAAGGCCGGTCACCTGCACGCAGGAGGGCTGGGCCAGCAGCGGGGCCGCCAGCAGCAGGCCGGAGATATACTGCGAGCTCACGTTGCCCGGAAGCACAAAGGTACCCGGGCGCATACGGCCGCTTGTCTTGAGCGGAAAACCGCCCAGACCCTGTAGATCGCAGCCGGCGGCGATGATCTCGTCCGAGAGCGGGGAGAGCGGGCGGGCGCCCAGGCGGCCCTGGCCCACGAAGGTGGCCTCCGCGCCCAGCGCGCAGGCGACGGGCAGCATAAAGCGCAGCGTGGAGCCGCTCTCACCGCAGTCGAGCGTGCCGCCGGCAAGGGCCTTGAGCAGGCCAAATTCAATGCTCTTCATGGTGGGGTGGACCTGGAAGCCGTCCTCGACGGTCTCGATGCGAGCACCCAGGGCCGTAAGGCAACGCACCGTAGCCTCGATGTCGGCGCAGGTGGTATTGCAGGTGACGTGTGTCTCGCCGTTGGCAAGCGCAGCGCAGATGATCAGGCGATGCGCCATCGACTTGGACGCAATGGCGGGAACGGTGCCCTTGAGCGGGGACGGGGTGATGCGGGCTAGCATGCGGATGCGTCTCCCTTCTGGCCGAGGCCCTCGGCAATGAGTTCGTGGAAAGTGGAAAGCGGTGTGCGGTCGATGCTGCAGCGGCCAATGCCGTGCGGAATCACCAGATCGATGGTGTCGCCCGCGCGCTTCTTGTCGTGGAGCGCCTCGGCAAAGACGGCATCGGCATCTAGGTCGCAGCGGGTCTTGAGGCCATGGCGTGCGCAGAGCTCCTCAATACGACCGGGCAGTGCAGCATCGCATACGCCGTGCAGGGCCGCGGCGCGCGTGATGATGCCCATGCCGATCGACACGCAGTTGCCGTGTCCGAGCTTAAAGCGCTCGCAGGCCTCGACGGCGTGTCCGGCACTGTGTCCAAAGTTGAGGAGCTTGCGCTGGTTGGTCTCGCGCTCGTCGGCGACGACCACGGCGCGCTTGATGTCGATGTTGCGGGCGATGATGAGCGCCACGCGGGCCACATCGTGGTTGAGTAGCTCCAGCGTGAGCGGGGTCTTCTCCAGCTCGGCGAAGAGCTCGGGATCGGCGATCACAGCGTGCTTGACGACCTCGCCGCAGCCGTCGGCGAACTGCTCGGGCGTGAGGGTGGCGAGACACCCCACGTCGGCAATAACCACACTCGGCTGCCAAAAGGCGCCGGCCAGGTTTTTGCCGGCAGCCAGGTCGATGGCCGTCTTGCCGCCGACCGACGAATCCACCATGGCGAGCAGGCTTGTGGGAATCTGCACAAACTTGCAGCCGCGCATGTAGGTGGCGGCCACAAAGCCGGCCACGTCGCCCACGACGCCGCCGCCGAGTGCCACGATCACGTCGGAGCGCGAAAGCTCGTGCTCGGCCACAAACTCTAAAATGGCAACGTAGGTCTCGGCACGCTTATGGGCCTCGCCGGCCTCGAAGGTGCAGATGCTCACCTCGTAGTCTGCGGATTCGAGGCTCTGCTTGACGGGCATCTGGTAGAGGGGGCCCACGTTGGTGTCCGTAACGATGACGGCCTTGGTGCCGCCGGCAGTGGCGCGCACGAGCGGTCCCGCCTGCTCCAGCAAAAACGTGCCAACATGCACCTGGTAGGGGCGTGCGGTGTCGATATCGATGGTAATCGCCATAAGCTTCGGTCCTTTCGACCTGGCGTGATGGGTGGTCTAGTGGGAGGCCTCGTCGTCGAGTGCGCGCTTAATTCGGTCTCCCTCGGCAAGGAGATTCTCCAGATAGCGCTGGTCGCGGTCTTTAAGGGCGCGGCTGTAGGCGCCGAGCGATTCGATCAGATGGTCGATCTCGAAGGCGAGCGCATCGGCGTCGTCGATCATGAGCTCGGACCACATCTGCGGATTGAGGTGCGCCACGCGGGTGAGGTCGCGGTAGCTGCCGGCCGAAAAGCCGTGGTGGACCTGAGCGGTCGGGCTCTTAACGTAGGCGTTGGAGACGACGTGCGCGAGCTGGCTTGTAAAGGCGATGACGCGGTCGTGCTCGGCGGCGCTCGTTACGCTGAACTTGCCAAAGCCTAAGGGACGTACCATCTCGCGCACCTGGCCCAAAAGCTCCAGCTTAAGTGCGTCGTCCACTGCGGGCGGTACAAGCACGAGCGGTGCGCCCTGGAACAGGTCGGCGCGGGAGTGAGCATAGCCCGAGTACTGCGTGCCCGCCATGGGGTGCGCGCCCACAAAGTAAAAGCCGTGCTCGCGGGCAAGCTCAAAGGCGCGCTCGCACACGATACCCTTGACGCCCACCGTGTCAATTACCACGGGGCCCATGATGGCCTCGGTATCGGTGGCGTCGGCGAGTGCCTGGGCGTGTGCCTCGAGCCACTCGATGCAGGCTTCGGGGTAGCAAGCCAGGACGATGATGTCGCATTCGCCGAGCGTCTCGTCGTTGAGCTCGCCGGCAACGGTGCCCATGCTGGCAGCCGTCATGACATCGTCATCGGGATCCCAGGCCAGCACACGGACGCCCGCCTGCGCATAGCCGCGGGCAAAGCTGCCGCCGATGAGGCCCAGGCCCACGATGCCGGCGCACTTGGGTCCACCCTGGTTAACGCGTGCGTTTCTCACCGTACCCATGGGCTACTCCTGAACGGTCTCTTGGCAGACGACCTCGCGGATGGCGCGGATGCGGCGCATGGTGTCGTCAAACTGGTCGGGGGTGAGGGCCTGAGCACCGTCGGACCATGCATGGCTCGGATCGTCGTGGACCTCGATCTCCAGGCCGTTGGCGCCGCAGGCAGTCGCGGCGAGCGCCATGGGCTCAACATAGCGGGTGTAACCGGTGGCGTGGCTGGGGTCGGCGACGACGGGCAGGTGCGACAGGTGGTGCAGCACCGGCACGGCGTTGAGGTCGAAGGTGTTGCGAGTGCGGGTCTCGAAGGTGCGGATGCCGCGCTCGCACAGGATGACGTTGTCGTTGCCCTCGCTCATGATGTACTCGGCGGCCATGAGCAGCTCATCGATCGTGCCGGACATGCCGCGCTTAAGCAAGATCGGAGTCTTGGTCTTGCCGACCTCTTTAAGCAGAGGGAAGTTCTGGGCGTTGCGGGCGCCGATCTGCATGACGTCGATCTTCTTGTCCAGGAAGACCTGCACGTCGCGCGGGTCCATGATCTCGGTGACGATCGGCATGTCGAGCTCGGCGGATGCCTCGCACAGCAGGTCAAGGCCGGCGGGGCCCATGCCCTGGTAGGCGTACGGGGAAGTGCGGGGCTTGTAGGCACCGCCGCGCAGCATCGTGGCGCCGGCGGCCTTCACGCGGCGGGCGATGCGGATGAGGTTCTCGCCCTCGACGGAGCAGGGGCCGGCGATGACCTGGAACTGGTCGCCGCCGATCTTGACGCCGTGGCCGCAGTCGATGACGGAGTCCTCGGGGTGGAACTTGCGGTTGGCACGTTTAAAAGGCTCGGAGACGCGCTGTACGCGCTCGACGACGCCCATGGACTCGAGCAGGAACGGGTCAATCTTGGTCGTGTCGCCCACCAGGCCGATGATGGTCTCGTTCTCGCCGCGTGAGACGTCGGTCTTGAGCCCCTTTTTCTCGATCCAGCTGACGATGTGGCTGACGGCCTCGTCGCTGACGCTCTGCTTTAAAATTGCAATCATGGTGTGCCTCTCACCTCGATGGATAACTTTTGCAAAAACGGCCCGCATCGCGAGCCGTGTTTATATGGTGCATGAGAGTTTATACTATCTGACTTGCTTTTGCCGCCTAAAGCGCGCCGTCGCGACGCGTCTCCCACGTAATTGCAAAGCTTTTTCTATTATTTTGTTAGCCCGTGGCGCACTTGGGTATAATGCCTACCGTTCGCCCTATTAGCTCAGGGGATTAGAGCGTCTGCCTCCGGAGCAGAAGGCCGTTGGTTCGAATCCAACATGGGGCACCATCGAACGTAAGACCGTCCGAACCTCGCATGGTCCGGGCGGTTTTTCTTATACCGACGCGACGTGATGGGACGTGGTATGGCAGCAACGGATATCGAGCGTGGACTCTCGACCGCCGAGGTCGAGGAGCGCATCGCCGCCGGTAAGATCAACCGCAACATGGAGCTCAAGACCAAGTCGGTCAAAGAGCTCATCATCGAGAACCTCTGCACGCTGTTCAATTTGATCAACGTGATCTTGGCGTTCCTGGTCATTTTGACCGGTTCGTTTAAGAATCTGACGTTCCTGTTCGTGGTGTTCTTGAACACGGCAATTGGCGTCATTCAGTCCATGCGTTCCAAGCGGATGGTCGACAAGCTTACGCTTCTGACCTCTAAGAAGGCCATCGCAGTGCGCGACGGCGCCGAGGTGGAGCTCGACTTGGACCAGATCGTGCTCGACGATATCATTCGCCTAGGGCGCGGTGACCAGATTCCCGCCGACGCCGTGGTGGTGTCGGGCGAGGCGCTCGTCAACGAGAGCCTGCTGACGGGCGAGAGCGACCTCATTAAGAAACAGCCAGGCTCCGAGCTCATGAGCGGCAGCTTTATCGACTCGGGCCTGCTGCGCGCCCGCGTGATCCATGTCGGCGCCGACAACTACGTGGCCAAAATTAATAACGAGGCCAAGTACGTCAAAAAGGTCAATTCCGAGATCATGAACGCGCTTAACGCCATCGTGCGCTTTGCGAGCATCATCATGATCCCGCTCGGTTTGGCGTTGTTTGCCTCGAGTGTGAGCGAGCTGTGGGATGCCGCGGGAACCCCGGGCGATAGCGCGCTTTCCTGGTGCTTCTCCGAGCTGCTGGCTGGTCGTGTGCCTTCTTCGGCGCTGCTTTCCACGGTGGGTGCCCTGCTGGGCATGATTCCGCAGGGCCTGGTGCTGCTGACCTCGTCGGTGCTCGCGATTGCCACGGTGCGTCTAGCGCGTCGCAAGGTGCTGGCACAGCAGCTCTACTGCATCGAGACGCTCGCGCGCGTCGACGTTTTGTGCCTGGACAAGACGGGCACCATCACTTCGGGCCGTATGGAGGTCGAGGGCACCTACCCGCTGCCTGTTGAGGGTGTTGGCTTTGGCGCGGACTCGGACGAGGCGGCTGTCCCCGTCGAGACCACGGTGCTCGACTTTGCGCTTGCCAACGTAGCACGTGCGACCTCGGCAGATGCCAACGAGACCTGCCAGGCGCTGCTCAACTACTACGCCGATCGTCCGGTCGAGGTGTCCGAGCCGCTGTCGGTCATTCCGTTCTCGTCGTCCAAAAAGTGGAGCGGCGCGTCGTTTGCGCAGGGCTCCTATGTGATGGGCGCCGCGCAGTTTGTGCTCTCTGATCGCGCATTTGCGCAGGTCGAGAATCGTGTGGCCGAGCTCGCCGATACCTGCCGCGTGCTCGTGGTGGCGCGCGTGGACGGCTTTACGCCCGATGGCGATATGGTGGGCGAGGCCGAGCCCGTTGGCTTTGTGACCATCCGCGACGAGATTCGTACCTCAGCGGCCGAGACCATCGGCTACTTTAACGAGCAGGGCGTGACCCTCAACGTGATCAGCGGCGACGACCCGCGTACGGTGTCGTCGATCGCGCGCGTGGTGGGCGTGCCGGGGGCGGACGCTTATGTGGACGCCACGACGCTCGATACGCCGGCCAAGCTCGACGCCGCAGTGGACCGCTACCATGTCTTTGGTCGTGTGACCCCGCAGCAGAAGCGCGAGCTCGTGCAGGCGCTCAAGCGCCGCGAGCACACCGTGGCCATGACGGGTGACGGCGTCAACGACGTGCTGGCGCTCAAGGAGGCCGACTGCTCCGTGGCGATGGCCGCCGGTTCCGATGCTGCGCGCAACGTGGCCGAGATCGTGCTCGTCGACAACGACTTTGCCTCGATGCCCGCCGTGGTGGCCGAAGGCCGTCGCTCCATCAACAACCTGCAGCGTTCGGCCTCACTGTTCCTGACCAAGACGCTGTTCTCGATGGGCCTGGCGGCGCTGTGTATCGCGCTGCCGCCGTACCCCTTCGAGCCCATCCAGATGACGCTCATTAACTTCTTCTGCATCGGCGCGCCGGGCTTTGTGTTGGGCCTGGAGCCCAACAATGCTCGTGTGAAGGGTGCGTTTTTGAGCAACGTACTCAAGCGTGCACTGCCGGCGTCGATTGCGGTCATTTTGGCTGCGGCGCTCGACATCTTTGTGGCGCGCGTGTTTGGCTTTAGCCAGCTCACGCTGTCTACGATGTGCCTGCTTACGTCGTGCGCGGCGAGCGTCAGCCTAATCTGGCGCATCTCGCAGCCTCTCACGCCCTTACGTGTGGTGCTCTTTGTGTTTGTAGTCGCCGGCATCCTGGTGGGCGTTATCGGATTCCCGGAGCTGCTGTCTATTGCCAACCTGTCGATGGGCCAGATGGTTATCTTGGCTGTTATCGTGGTCTTTACCTGCTCGGTGTTCTTTAAGCTCGCCACGATGATGGATTCGCTCAAGCCGCGTCGTCGTCATGCCGCAACTGGTTTTGGCCGCGGTGTGCGCGTCCGCCTGGGTCGCGGTGGCGGCAAGGTGAGCTCGACGGGCTCGACGGCCGAACGTTTTGCCAAGCGCGTCGCCGCCGACATGGCGCAGCGCCGCGAAGATCGCACCGCTCGCGAGGCCGAGGCCCGCGCACTCGAGGGCGTGGCCCAGGCCCAGCCCAAGAAAAAGAAGAGTACCGGAGCTAAGCGCTCTCGTGTGACCAAGTCCGCCCAAGGCATCAAAGTCTCGATGCCGAGCAAAAAGAAGAAGTAACTACGCGCCCTGGCGATGTTGAATTGGTGCCTTGCTCCAGTGGAGCCGTGGCGATGTTATGCTCTAACCTCGATTGTTTGAATTGCTTCGAAAAGAGGATGCCGTGATCTGCCCGCATTGCCTTAAGACTATCGAGGACGGCGCCTCGTTCTGCCCCTGCTGCAACGCCTATGTGGGTCCGGGCGATGGTCCCGAGCACACCGAGTTTGTGTTCTGTGAGGGCTGCGGTGCCCGTCTTTCTCCGCATGATCGTACATGCCCCAAATGCGGACGCCCGGCTCCGGGTATCCTCTCCGAGGACGCGGCCGCATCCGACCTGGCAGCGGGCCGCACGGCGGGCTTTCCGCGCCTAACGCAAGAGCAGATCGATACCGAGGTGCCGCACGCGCCGGCCTCTGCCGCTGCGGTGCTTTCGGACGCCGCCGACCCCAATGAGACCTGCGTGCTGCCAGCTTTCGATAAGGATTTCGGTATCCCCAAGGTCGATATTCCCATGCCCGTTTCCCTGCATGACGATGCTCAAAAACCCAAGCGCAAGGTGCACCCCGACGAGGATGCCTATCACAAGCACAAGCGTCATATTCCCAAGCCGCTTATCGTCATCGCGGTCCTTGCCGTCGTTTGCGGCGGTGCCTATTGGTTCGTGACGACCGATCCCATGGGTGTCATGCCTGGCTTCTACGACCAGTTTGGCCAGGCCGCGCAGACGACCTTCCCCACGCGCCAAAAGGGCGAGGCCACTGAGGACGATACCAAGCAGGACGATTCTGCCGAGGTGGTCCAGGAAGAAACCGTGCTCACCGATGATCAGCTCTATACCAGGCTCGACGGTCTGTATCAGACCATCGTGTCCTACGCTGACGAGGACCAGATCGGCGAGGTCATCGATTCCTTTAACAACGGCTATCTCCGAACGCCGCTGTCCACCCGCCAGGAGCTGTCGCAGAGTGCCTACGCCCTGCGCGACCAGATCAAAAAGACGCAAGATGAGCTTAACAACCTGAAAGTACAGGACGATACGGTCTATGCGGACGACATCGCCCACTTAAAGCAGCTTGCCGAGTGGATGTATGAGCGCGTCGACGTGATCTGCCAGAGCTGGGACATCTCGCTGGCCATTCCCGATGGCGAGTCGATGAGTTCCCACCAAAGCGAGATCCTGGCGCCCATCGCGCAGGGTGGCAACAGCGCGCTGAACCAGTACGACGCCAATGTGGGTTCCTGGAAGCCGCAGCAGCGTTTCTAAAATTAGTTCGCCATAGTCGGCATAACCTACGTGCGCAATTGATGTAAGCGCATGCTTATTGCTACAATTCGTACAAATATGCTTTAAACGCACGAGGAAGGAACCACATGTTTGGTTTTAAGAAAGAGCTCTACACGCCCGAGTATCAGCTTGTCGGCGACGAGTGCGCCGTAATCGAGACGTCGAAGGGTACCATCAAGGTCAAGTTTGACGGCGAGGGCGCTCCCATTCATGTCGCGAACTTCTGCGAGCTTTCCACGATGGGCTTCTATGATGGCCTTAAGTTCCATCGCTATGTGCCCGGTTTTGTCATCCAGGGCGGCGACCCCAATACCCGCGATATGTCCGGCGCCGACGTCGCCGCTGGTCTTGAGGGCCCCGACGGCATGCCCGGTACCGGTGGCCCCGGCTACTGCATCAAGGGCGAGTTTGCCACCAATCCGCGCAACAGCCATGTCGATGGCGCCCTTGCCATGGCGCGCTCCATGGACCCCGATTCCGCGGGTTCGCAGTTCTACTTCTGCCTGGGCGCCCAGCATAACCTCGATTCCGGTTACACCGTCTTTGGTACCACGGTCGAGGGTCTCGATGTGATTTCGCAGCTGCGTGCCGGCGACGAGATCGTCCATGTCGAGATCGTTCACGAGTAAAGGGGACTTCCTTGAATAGCCAGCTGATCCAACAGGGCCGCGCCGCTTACCGCGCGGGTGATTTTTCCGCTGCAGCCCAGATGCTTGGGGCGGCAAAGACTCCCGATGAGATTATGGGCGAGGCCGATCACCTTCGTGGCAACGCCTTGATGCACCTGGGCATGTATGCCGAGGCCGCCGAGGCCTATGCCGCCGCCCTCAACGACGGCACCTACGGCAAGCGCGGCGCGCTGCTCACCAACCGCGGCAAGGCGCTTGCCGCCGTGGGCGACTACACGACGGCCGCTCAGGCGTTCTCTGCTGCTACGCAGGATGCTTCCTATGCCACGCCGTTCAAGGCCTATCTGGGCCTGGGCAATGCGCTGTTCCAGTCGGGCGATTATGCCAACGCAGGTACTGCCTTCCGTCAGGCTGCCATCGACGGCGCCAATCCGGCTCCTGCCGCCGCACTCGGCGAGCTCGGTCGTTGCTTCATTAAGCTCGGCCGTCCGGCGGATGCCGTGGAGACCTACCGTACGGCTATCGACTTTGCCGGCCCCCGCGACGACACGCGTGCGCTCAACGCCGGCATGGGTCAGGCGCTTTCTGCCGCCGGCCGTCCCTCCGACGCACTCGACGCCTTTAACGCCGCTACTGCCGATGGCATCTACCAGCTCACTTCCGAGCAGGCCGATGAGCTTGCCCGCGTGCATGATTCGCTTGCCGCACTGTCTGCCCAGACGGCTATGGCCACGGCTCCGGCGCCCGCGATGGACGCTCCTGCCGTCGATCCGCTCGATCCTACGGGCGCGACCGGTCAGTTTATGCCCGATCCCTCGGACACCGGCTTCTTTACGCTGTCCGAGTCCGAGATGGTCCAGCAGGACCGTCAGGATCGTAAGCAGGCCAAGGTCCGTCGTCGCCATCGCCACACGGGTCTCAAAGTCTTCATCGTGCTGCTTCTGCTCATTTTGATCGCCGCGGGCGGTCTGGGCTTTGCCTACACGCGCGGCTTTGGCTTCCCGTCTCAGGAGTCTGTCGTTTCCGATCTGTTCCAGGCTGCCGGGGACGGTGACACCGCAAAGGCCGAGTCTTGCCTGGCCTCGAGTCTGTCCGAGGACGCCAAGTCGATGATCATCTCCTCGATTCCGCAGGGCGCCACTGTGTCCGTCGAGGGCATGGATCAGTCCATGACCGAGACGACCGCTAAGGTGAAGGCATCGCTGTCCAAGGGCGGCGAGCAGGAGTACACCGTCAAATTCGTGCGCTCCGACAACCATATCGGCTGGGCTGTTTCCTCGCTCGATATGGATTTCTCGGCTGCTGACAACCAGTAGTGACCTTATGGGATTTAGCTTTGCCCGGCGCTTCACCGCAAGTGAGGTGCCGGGCTTGCGCTAGTATGATGAGCTAGTAGTTTTCCAGCAATCATCCAACACATCAGGAGTTGCGTTGTTTTCTTTGATGGATATGTTCTTCGGTAGCTATGCGGGCGATCTTGCCATCGACCTCGGTACCGCAAATACGCTTGTCTCCGTGCGCGGCAAGGGCATCGTCATTCGCGAGCCCTCTGTTGTCGCCATCGACAAGAACGACGAGCGCATCCTGGCGGTCGGCATCGAGGCCAAGCGCATGCTCGGTCGTACGCCCGGCAACATTGTGGCCGTTCGTCCCCTGAAGGACGGCGTTATCGCCGACTTCGATGTTACCGAGGCCATGCTTCGCTACTTTATCGACAAGGCTTCCGAGAAGCGCTATCCGTGGACCCCGCGTCCGCGCGTTGTCGTCTGCGTTCCCTCCGGTGTCACGTCGGTCGAGAAACGTGCTGTCTTTGAGGCCACGATCCAGGCCGGTGCCCGCCAGGCCTATCTGATCGAAGAGCCTATGGCCGCCGCTATCGGCGCCGACCTGCCCGTCGAGGAGCCCACCGGCTCCATGGTCATCGACATCGGTGGCGGTACCACCGAGGTTGCCGTTATCGCTATGGGCGGCATCGTCGTCTCGCAGTCCATTCGTATTGCCGGCGACGAGTTCGATCAGGCCATCCTCACGCACGTTCGCGATGCCTACAACCTGGCCATCGGCGAGCGTACGGCAGAGGACATCAAGATCAAGGTCGGCTCCGCCGTGCCGCTCAAGGACGAGCTCGACGTCGAGGTCAACGGCCGCGACGTGATCACCGGTTTGCCCAAGACCGTGCGCATCGAGAGCGAGGAGATTCGTCGCGCGCTCAACAAGCCGCTCGACGAGATGGCTAAGGCCGTTAAGGACGCCCTCGATGCCACGCCGCCCGATCTTGCCTCGGACCTTATGTACTACGGCATTTTGCTGACTGGTGGCGGCGCTCTGCTGCGCGGTCTCGACGTGCGCCTGCGCGATGAGACCGGCGTTTCGGTCAACGTCAGCCCAACGGCGCTCGATAACGTCGTTAACGGCTGTGCCCGCGTGCTCGAGGCCAATGCGTTTGATGGCGGCTTCGTCCAGACCAATGCTTAATTTCCAAAAGGTGGATTCCATTTGGCACGATCTTCGGGTTTCTCCACAAATCTGAATACCAAGCGACAATCAACGGGTATGCGCCCGTTGATTGTTTTCAGCCTGATTTCGGTGTTGCTGCTCACGTTTTATATTCGTGAGGGCGAGGCTGGGCCGATTCATGCCGTGCGTTCGGGCGTAACGATGATTACCTCGCCGGTGCGCTTTGTGGGCTCGGCTGTGGCGGCTCCCTTCAATGCGATCGGCAACGTGTTCTCTAACCTTACGGCGTCGCAGGACACGCTCGACGAGCTCAAGAAGCAAAATGAGGAGCTGACCTCTAAGGTTGCCGAGCTCTCCGAGGCTCAAAAGACTGCCGAGCGCCTGGAGGGGCTGGTCGGCCTGCAGTCGACCTACAACCTCAAATCGACCGCTGCTCGTATCGTTGGTGCCTCGGGCGATGCCTGGACCTCGACCGTTACCATCGACAAGGGCTCTGCCGACGGCCTTACCATCAACATGCCCGTGACGAGTTCTGCCGGTGTTATCGGCCAGATCATCGAAGTCTCGGCCAAGACGTCCACCGTGCGCCTGATTGGCGACGAGAACTCGGGTGTGTCCGCCATGGTACAGGACACGCGCGCCCAGGGCATGCTGCAGGGTCAGGCTGACGGCACGCTGCGTCTTGAGTACGTGAGCGTCGACTCCGACGTTAAGGTTGGCGACATCATCGTGACCTCGGGCATCGGCGGTGTGTTCCCCAAGGGTCTACCGCTCGGCACCGTCTCGTCGGTTGAGAAATCGGCAAACGACGTGTACTACACCATTGTGGTGCGCGCTCAGACCACGGCCGAGAACAACGAGGAAGTGCTGGTCATTACCTCGCTGACCGATGAACAGTCGGCCTCGGATGAGGACGTGAGCACGGCCAACAGCACGCCGCAGGGAACGTCGCGCGATGCTGCGACCAAGACGAAGGACGAGAGTTCGGATGACAGTTCCGACACGTCCGAGACGACCGATTCCGGCTCGAGCGAATAGGGGGCATGTCCATGGATCTACACGAGCAGGGGATGAGCTCCCGTACGTTTGTGATCGCCGCCATCGTGTGCGTGCTGCTGCAGGCAGGCCTGGCACCGCAGATCTCCATTGCGGGCGGTCGCGTCAACTTCATGATTATCTTGGTGTGCCTGAGTGTGTTCTCGGGCGACCCGACCCGTGCCGTCGTGTGCGGTTTTTGCAGCGGCTTGTTTTATGACCTGTCCGCTGCCGTGCCGGTGGGCATTATGTCGCTCCTGCTGACCGTGGGTTCTTTTGCCCTGGTGCACAGCGCCGTCGGTCAGACGGGCGGTACCCCAAGTGCGCGCGGCGTCACTGTGGGCGCCTTCGCGCTCGTCATTAATGTGATCTACAGCATCATCTTGCTGTTTATGGGTTTGGAGACGAGCTTTGTCGTGGCGATCTTCGGCCATGCGCTGCCGTCCTCGATCCTGACGGGTCTGGTTGCCATTCCGTTTTTGATGTCCGGCGTCGTGCCGCAGTCCGGCTATGGATTCTCCGCACGTGGCGGACGCCAGACGGGTATGCGCTTTAAGCCCAAGACCCGCAAGCTCAAATAGGGGAGGCCCGTAGATGTCTTCCCAGTTGACGGTTATTATCGCCGGTATCGTGCTGGTTGTGGCCATCGTGGTCGCGCTGGTCGTCATGCGTCGTGGCGATTCCCGTTTTACCTACGATACGCAGCATGGAACGGCCCCGCGCGCCACCGAGGGCGAGGGCAATACCGCGGCGACCGCCTTTAAGGGCCGCTTTTCCATCCTCACCACGGGTGTAGGCGCGATGTTTGCGGCGCTTGCCGTCAAGCTGTGGGGCATGCAGATGGTCTCGTCGGACTATTACGAGAAGCAGGCCAATAGTAATCAGACTCGCACCGTTACCACACCCGCTGTGCGCGGTCGCATCCTCGACCGCAATGGCGTGGCGCTTGTCCAGAACCGTCCCTCACTTGCTGTCGTGGCCTACCGCGACCTTGCCGAGGATGAGGTTCTGGTTCGCCATCTTGCCAACGTGCTTGGAATGCCTTACGTGGCGGTCCTTCGCAATATTCAGGACAATACAGAGGGCGCTCAGAGCCTGCATACCATCGCGACGGACGTCCGTCGTTCCACGGTTGCCTATATTCAGGAGCATGCCGGCGAGTTCCCGGGCGTCAAGATTGCCGAGCGTACCGAGCGCCAGTATCCATATGGCGAGACGGCATGCCATATCTTGGGCTATACCGGCACCATTACCTCCGAGCAGCTCGAGGCCCAGAATAAGAAAACTTCTGGCGACGATGATGCTTCTGCTGGCAAGATTACGTACCAGTCGGGCGATATCGTGGGGCAGGCGGGCGTTGAGAGCTACTACGAAAACCTGCTGCAGGGTATTCGTGGCGAGCAGACCGTCAAGGTCGATGCCTCGGGCAACGTGACCGGTCAGGCCGGCGCCGTGCCCGCGAAGGCCGGCTCTGACATTAAGCTCACGCTCGACCTTAAGATCCAGCAGGCCTGCGAGACGGCGCTGGCGAGCGCTATCGAGCTTGCCAAGACCACTGGCTACAGCAATGCCGGCAACGGCGCTGTAGTGTGTCTCGATCCCAACAATGGCGAGATCCTGGGCATGGCGAGCGAGCCCAAGTTCGATCCGTCCGTCTTTATCGGCGGCGTCTCAAATGACGTGTGGACCGAGCTCAATGATGACAAGGGTTCGCACCCGCTGCTCAACCGCGCCATTAGCGGACAGTACATGTCGGCATCGACCATCAAGCCGCTCTCGGCGCTGGCCGGTCTTGAGTTTGGAACCTACACGTCGGGGCAGACGACCAACTGCACGGGTTATTGGACGGGTCTGGGCAAGTCGTGGGGCAAGTACTGCTGGCTGCATTCCGGCCACGGCACCATGACGCTGCAGTCGGGTATCGCCAACTCGTGCGACCCCGTCTTCTACGACATGGGCAAGGCGTTCTTTTATGACGAGAAACATTCCGAGGGCCTGCAGGAGGTCTTTCGTCGCTGGGGTCTAGGCAAGACCTGCGGTATCGATCTGCCGAGTGAGGGCGCGGGCCGTATTCCCGATGCCGAGTGGAAAGAGTCGTACTTCACCGACGCCTCTGCCGAGGACCGCAAGTGGAATGCCGGCGACATGACCAACATTGCCATCGGGCAGGGCGACATCTTGGTGACGCCCCTGCAGATGGCGTGCGCCTATATGGGTCTTGCCAACGGCGGCAAGCAGTACGTGCCTCACGTGTTTTTGTCTGCCGTGTCGCGCGATGGCGACGGTGATGCCTATAAGTACAACGGCAAGGGCAAGAAGAAGCGCCTGGAGGCCAAGATCAACAGCGATTCGGATTTGGCTCTTGTTCGCAACGGCATGCACGACGTGATTTACACGGCATCGACGTCCCTGGCGGCTCACTTTGGCACCCTGACGCCGCAGGTATACGGCAAGTCGGGCACGGGCGAGAAAAGTGGCGAGGATGAATACGCGTGGTTCTGCGCCTATGCACCGGCCGATGATCCCAAGTACGTCATCGCTACTGTCCTGGAGCAGGGCGGCGGCGGCTCAGATACCGCGATGCATGTCGTGCGCGACGTGCTCGGCGTGATTTATGACGAGCCCGATACCTCTTCGGCCTCGGGCGATTCTTCGGTTCGATAGGAGGTTGCGATGGATTTTTCTCCGGCGGATCTGTTCCGTTCAACCAAGACCGGCTCTCGCAGCAGCCTGGACCGCGTCAACAAGCAACTTTCGGCCTCGCGCGGCACGTTTCGCCAAAAGGTGCATATCGGTGTGCTCGTGGCTACAGTGGCGCTCGTCGCCTACGGTGCCATCATTATCTGGTCGGCTTCGCAGTTTAAGGCCGATGCTTCGTTCTCACGCCATCTGCTGGGAATCGGCATCGGAGCGGTGCTGGCGGTGTTGGTCTGGCGTACCGACCTGCGCGGTATTTCCAATTTCTCGACAGCGTTGCTCGTCATCGACCTGATCGTTATCTTCTCACCCAAGATTCCGGGTCTGTCCTATACAGGCGGTCTGGGCATGACGGGCTGGATCAAGATTCCCGGTATCGGCTTGACATTCCAGCCGGTTGAGCTTGCCAAGCTCATCACCATCTTCTTTATCGCCACGCTTGGCTCGCAGTATAACGGCCGCATCGATACCGTTCGCGACTACGTCAAGCTCTGCGGCATGCTGTCCATTCCGTTTTTGGCCGTCGTTGCCATGGGCGACCTGGGCTCGGGCCTGGTTGTGTTGGTTTCGGGCGCCATCGTCATTTGTATGAGCGGCGCACGCCGCGAATGGGTGCTGTCGACCCTGGCCCTGCTCGTGGGCCTGGTGGCCCTCGTCCTGGCGCTCGATTCGGTCTTTGATTCGTTGCTCGGCCACGATGTGCTCATCAAGCAGTATCAGATGAACCGCCTGACGGTCTTTATCGACCCCGATAATGCCGATTCGGACGATGCCTACAACCTGCAGCAGTCGCTTATCGCCGTTGGCTCGGGTGGCTTCTTTGGTAAGGGTTTGGGCCATGCGACGCAGTCGGCCGGCGGCTTTCTGCCTGAGTTCCACACCGACTTCGTCTTCGCCTTCCTGTCCGAGACCTTTGGCTTTTGCGGTTCCTTTTTGCTCCTATGCCTCTACGTGCTGCTGATCTTTTCGACGATTCGCGTCGCCTTTAAGTGTGAGTCGCTGTTCTTGCGCCTATCGTGTGTGGGCATCGTTGGCATGTGGGCGTTCCAGACCTTCGAGAACATCGGCATGTGCATCGGCATGATGCCGATTACCGGTATTCCGCTACCGTTTATTAGCTTCGGTTCGTCTTCGATGATGATTCAGCTGCTGACGGTGGGTATCGTACAATCCATATGGCGGCATCGTTCGGGCGCCGCGTAACCGCTGGAGGGGTTTGCTATGAAAATTCCCGTAGATAAGCTGACCCGCGCTTTTAAGATGGGCGCGTCCGTTAAGAAGGATTCCGATACGCCGGTGCGCGTCTCGGTCTATCTGGATTCGTCCGCCTCGCGCTTTCTGGCCGAGACGGTGCGTGACGCCTTTGTGCCGCAGACGACCTCGGGTATTGTGCGCGTCGAGCGTCTGGGGGAGGAGCGAATTGCTCCAAAGACCGATACCGATGTGGTGCTGGTGCTCTCGTGTGGTTCCGACCGCTTGGAGAGTGCCGTGCAGGAGCTCGTGATCGCCGGCGCGCCCGTGTGCGTGCTTGCCGAGTCTGCTGTGGAGGTGCCGTTTATCGAGGAGTCCACGCCCATGCTCGGCGTGGTAGCGGCAACCGATAAGACGTATCTGCTCGAGACGCTTGCCCGCTGGATTCTCGATCGCACCGACAAGGAAACGGCTTTTGCGGCGAACTTTGCCTTCATGCGCATCGCGGCCGCCAATCGTATCATCACCTCGTGCGCGCTCACCAATATGGCGACCGGTGCGCTGGTGTTTTTGCCGGGTGCCGATTATCCCGTTATGGCGCTGGCGCAGGTGGGCATGCTCTTTGAGCTCGCTGCCGTCTTTGGACGCGGCATTAAGCCTGAGCGCGGCTACGAGGTCGCGGGCGTGCTTGCCGGCGGTCTTGTGATCCGCGCGGTCACCCGCGCGCTCGTCAAGCAGACGCCGCATATTGGGTTTGTCGTCAAGGCGCTCACTGCTGCCGCGGGCACCTACGGCATGGGCCGTGCGCTTGTTTCGCTCTACGAGCGCGATGTCGACTACAGCCGTGCCAACGAGGTGGTCACTGCCACGTTCTCCCGCGTTCGCGATCTGGTGACCACGGTCGCGGGCGCTACCCGTCCTATGGCGTCCTATCAGGACGCATCAGATCTCGCTGCTTAGGGGTTTTCCGTTGCGCGTTGCATACCAAGACTGTTTTCATTTAATTGAGCCGTTGCTCGCCAAGGTCGAGAAGCCGAGTCGCTATATCGATCACGAGTGGGGCACGCTTTCCAAGGCCGATGCCGACTACCGTTGCTGCCTGATCTACCCGGATGTGTACGAGGTTGGTCTGCCCAACCAGGGCATCGCCATCCTCTACAACATCCTTAACCAGGCCGAGGGCATCTCCTGCGAGCGTGGCTATGTGCCGTGGCCCGATATGGGTGACGCCATGCGCGAGGCGGGTATTCCGCTGCTGTCGCTCGAAGGTGCTGCCCCCGTCGCTTCGTTTGATATCGTCGGCCTGCATGTGCCGCACGAGATGGCGGTGACGAATTTCCTCGAGGCTCTCGATCTCGCTGGCATTCCGCTGTTAGCGGCCGACCGAGGCGAAGACGACCCCATCATCATCGCCGGCGGCCCTTCGGTGTACAACCCCGAGCCGTACGCGGCCTTCTTCGATGCCATCCTCATCGGCGAGGGCGAGGAATCGCTGCTCGAGACCTGCCAGCTGCATCGCCGCCTGCGTGACGAAGGAGTCCCGCGCGCGCAGATTGTCGAGCAGCTTGCATCCATTGCCGGCAACTACGTGCCGTCGCTCTATGAGGTTCGTCACGACGAGCCCTGCTCGCCGCATGGCTACACCGTGCCGCGTGAAGGCAAGGATGCGCCTACTGTGGTCTACAAACGCGTCGTCGAG
This sequence comes from uncultured Collinsella sp., assembly GCA_900545905.1. Lineage (GTDB taxonomy): Bacteria > Actinomycetota > Coriobacteriia > Coriobacteriales > Coriobacteriaceae > Collinsella. The sequence goes on along the minus strand of URBA01000003.1, from coordinate 16,186 downwards.
GATTTCGGCGCCACGAATCCGCTGTCGCAGTCGTGCGTACCCTATGCGCAGCTAGTCCACGACCGCCTGTCTATCGAGATCCTGCGCGGCTGCGCCCGCGGCTGTCGTTTTTGCCAGGCCGGCATGACGTATCGCCCGGTGCGCGAGCGCTCGGCCGACCAGATCGTCTCGTCGGTGATTCAGGGTCTGGAAAAGACCGGCTATGACGAGGTGTCGCTGACCTCGCTCTCCACGACCGACCACTCCTGCATTCGCGACGTGCTCGGCAGGCTCAACCGTCGCCTGGAGGATACGGGTATTCGCGTGTCTATTCCGTCGCAGCGCCTGGATTCGTTTGGCGTGGATATGGCCGAATCGGTCGCCGGCGAAAAGAAGGGCGGCCTGACGTTCGCGCCCGAGGCCGGCAGCCAGCGCATGCGCGACATCATTAACAAAAACGTGACCGAGGAGGACCTGGACCGTGCGGCCAAGGCAGCCTTCGAGGCCGGCTGGAACCGCATGAAGCTCTACTTTATGATGGGCCTTCCCGGCGAGCGCGACGAGGACATCGTGGCCATCGCCAATCTGGCCGATCACGTGCTGGAGCTCGGTCGTTCCGTGGTGCCCAAGGCTCGTCGCGGCTCGATCTCGGTGTCCATCTCGGTTTCGGTCTTTATCCCCAAGGCTGCCACGCCGTTCCAGTGGTGCCCGCAGCTCGACTACGACGACGTCAAGCGTCGCCAGAAGCTGCTTATCACGAGCGTTCGCAACCGTGCCGTCCGTGTGCATTACCACGATGCCGAGACCTCGCTCATCGAGGCCGCGCTGTCCCGCGCCGGTCGCGACATGACGCCCGTCATCATCGATGCTTGGCGCTCGGGCTCTCGCTTTGACGCCTGGGTAGAGCATTTCTCGCTCGATAACTGGAAGGAGGCTGCTGCCAAAAACGGCATCGACCTCAACGAGCTCGTACACCTGCCTTACGAGTTGGACTGGCGCCTGCCTTGGGAGCACGTGAGCCCCGGCTGCACGCGCGGCTTCCTCGAGCGCGAGTACCGTCGCTCGCTCGAGGGCGTCACGACTCCCGACTGCACCCGCACGTCGTGCACCGGCTGCGGGATCTGCCCCACGCTCCACGCCAAGAATGTATTGATGGGTGATCGCGCATGAGTGAGCGCCTGACCGACAACCCCTCGCTCTTTAGGCTTCGTGTTCGCTATGGCAAGCGCGATCGCCTTAAGTACCTGGGCCATCTCGAAGTGATCCATACCATTGAGCGCATCGTGCGCCGTGCGGGACTTCCCTATGCCGTCACGCAGGGCTTCTCTCCGCACATGCGCGTGGGCTTCTCTTCGGCGTTACCGGTGGGTACGTCGTCGACCTGCGAGTGGTATGACCTGTTTATGACCGAGTTCGTGGCGCTCGACGAGGCGTTTGGGCGCCTGGCTGCGGCGTCTCCGGCCGATCTGGCGCCCATCGAGGCGGCGTACATCGACGTGCGCACGCCGGCGTTGACGGCGCAGCTCACGCGCCTGTCGTATCGCATCGACCTGCACTTGGATCCCGAGGCGCCCGTAAGCGCCGACGAGGTGCGTCGTGCGATCGACACGCTGCGCGCGGACCATGGCATCGACTACGCACGCGGCAAAAAGAGCAAGCGCTTGGATTTGGATCACACGCTCGTGGGCTATGAGCTCACGGCGGGGGAGCGCCCGGACCATTTGGTGCTCATGCTCGACACCCATGCCGACAACGAGGGCTCCATGCGTCCGGAAATTTTGCTTTCTGCTGCTGATGTTTTGTTGCAGGGCTTGACCCCGGGCGTGGATGCACCTATTGTTTCCACCGGTATGCAAGACCTCGTGACCATCTGCTCCTACGATGTCGAGCGTCAGAATCAAGCATGCGAGGACGACGAGGGCCGACTCGTCAGCCCCATACCTGTGCGAACTTGTGGATTTGCTCCACATACTCGTTGACGGGGGTATTTTCGCCTGCTACTATATTCGGCTGTTGCACTAACTGATGCATGAAGGGCAAGTAAACATGTACGCAATCGTTAACACGGGCGGCAAGCAGTACAAGGTCGCCACCGACGATGTCATCACCGTCGAGAAGATCGAGGGCAATGAGGGCGACAAGGTCACCCTGCCGGTTATCTTCCTCAACGATGGTAAGAAGATCGTCACCGATCCCGACAAGCTGGCCAAGGCCAAGGTTACCGCTCAGATCGTTGAGCAGTTCAAGGGCGAGAAGCAGCTGGTCTTCAAGTTCCACAAGCGTAAGCGCTATCGTCGTCTGAAGGGTCACCGTCAGCAGCTGACCAAGCTGAAGATCGTGAAGGTCCAGGCTACGTCCCGCGCCAAGAAGGCTGTCAAGGCAGAGGCCGAGGCTGTTGCCGAGGCTCCCGTCGCCGAGTAGATTACACTCGTAACGAAAGAGTAGGTATACACAATGGCACACAAAAAAGGACTCGGTTCCTCCCGTAATGGCCGTGACTCCCGCGGTCAGCGCCTTGGCACGAAGCGCTATGCCGGCCAGACGGTAACCACGGGCACGATTCTCGTCCGTCAGCACGGCACGCACATCCACCCGGGTGAGAACGTTGGCCGTGGTAAGGACGACACGCTGTTCGCGCTGGTCGACGGTACCGTTGAGTTCCACAAGGGTATCAAGCACAGGGTCAGCGTACGCCCGCTCGCGAACGCGTAATTCACCCTTCATAGAGCACATATGTGGGAGGCACTTGAGTTTTAGGATTCAAGGGTCTCCCTCTTTTTTGTAGGAGGCGATTCTGTTGTCACAGTTCACCGATATCAGCCGCATTAACGTGTGCGGCGGCGACGGCGGAGCCGGATGTATGTCGTTTAGGCGCGAGGCATTTGTCCCCAAGGGCGGCCCCGATGGCGGCGACGGCGGTCGTGGCGGCAATGTCGTCATCCAGGCCGATGCTCAGCTGTCTTCGCTGATCGATTACCGCTTTAAGCATCATTTCCGTGCCGAGCGCGGCACGCACGGTCAGGGCGCCCGCCGTAACGGCAAGAGCGGCGAGGACCTGATCCTTAAGGTTCCCATGGGCACCGTAGTGCGCGAGCTCGACCCCGAGACACAGACCCCGATGTTCGAGATTGCCGACCTGGTACACGACGGCGAGCGCGTCGTCGTGGCGCCCGGTGGTGCCGGCGGTCTGGGCAATACGCACTTTGTGACGTCGGTACGCCGCGCGCCCGCCTTCGCCCAGCTGGGCGAGCCGGCCGAAGAGCATTGGATTGAGCTCGAGATGAAGCTCATGGCCGATGCCGCGCTCGTGGGCTTCCCCTCGGTTGGTAAGTCCTCGCTCATCGCGCGCATGAGCGCCGCCCGTCCCAAGATTGCCGACTATCCGTTTACCACGCTCGTGCCGAACCTCGGCATGGTGCGTGCCGGCGAATATTCTTACGTCGTTGCCGACGTCCCCGGTCTCATCGAGGGCGCGAGCGAGGGCAAGGGCCTGGGTCACCAGTTCCTGCGCCACATTGAGCGTACGGCCCTAATCATGCATGTCGTCGACATGACGGGTGGTTTTGAGGATCGCGATCCGGTTGAGGACTATCGCATCATCAACCGCGAGCTCGAGCAGTATGGTGCCGAGCTTTCGGAGCGTCCGCAGATCGTCGTTGCCAACAAGTGCGACGCGCCGGGCACGGCCGACAAGATTGCCGACCTCAAGCGCGCAGCGCTCGACGATGGACATATGTTCTTTGCCGTGTCTGCTGTGACGGGCGCCGGCCTCAACACACTGATGCTTGCCGTGGGTGAGCAGGTGGCTAAGCTGCGCGCCGAGCTGGCGGTCTCTGATGAGCCGGTCGATCTGCGCGACGATGAGTGGGAGCGCCGCCGCCTGCAGCGCGAGAAGCGTTTCCGCATTGTCCAAGAAGAGCCCGGTGCCTTCCGCGTGGTCGGTCGTGCCATCGAGCGCATGGTCATCCAGACCGACTGGGAAAACGAGGAAGCCGTCATTTACCTGCAGCATAAGTTTGCGCGCATGGGTGTTGACGACGCGCTCGAGAAGGCCGGTTGCCGTGCGGGCGACGAGGTCCGCATTTGCCAGCGCGCCTTTGACTTTGAGGGTGCCGAGGACTTCTCGGAGTACGAGGAGCTCGAGGATGTTGGCGAGGACATCGCCGTTGAGGCCATTGACGTGGCCGATGCTGCGGATGAGGGCGTCGAGGTTGTCGATGCGACGGATGCAGCGGACGATGCCGAGACCTCGGAGGGCGAGTAAGCCATGTCGCTGCGCGGTGGAATCGGTCTGCCCGAGCTTCCTCTAGAGGACGGGCATGAGTTTAGGCTTGGCATTATGGGTGGCACCTTTGATCCCATCCATTACGGGCACCTGGTGACCGCCGAGCAGGCGCGCGAGTCCCTCGACTTGGATGCCGTGCTCTTTATGCCGGCGGGCACGCCGGCCTTTAAGCTTGACAAGCCGGTGACGCCTGCCGAGGACCGTTATGCCATGACGGTCCTCGCCACCGCCGCGAACCCGGCCTTTTTGGCGAGCCGGTTCGAGATCGACCGTCCGGGCGTAACCTATACGGCCGATACGCTTCATGCCCTTCGCGACTTTTACCCGCCGCAGGTAAAGCTCTACTTTATTACGGGCGCCGACGCGATTATCGATATTGTAACCTGGCATGATGCCGAACGAATCGCTGAGCTTGCCACCTTTATTGCTGCGACGCGACCGGGCTTTGATATCGATACGGCGCGTGCCCGAATCAAAGAGTCGGGACTGCCGTTCGACGTGCGCTATATTCAGATTCCGGCGCTGGCGATTAGCTCGACGAACATTCGTAAGCGAGTTGCCCGCGGCATGAGCGTGCGCTATCTTACGAGCGAGTCTGTGCTCGGCTACATTCGCAAGCGCGGTTTGTATGTCGATCTGGGTCAAGAAGATTTTGAGTGATGGGGGTCTACGTTGTCGGTAGAGGATCAGTTTGAGGGCGATGAGCGCGCGCTGCTCAAGCGCATTCAAGAGCTGCTCGATGTTCGCATGAAGGATAAGCGCAAGCGCTATGTGCATTCGCTGGGTGTTGCCGAGACCGCACTTCATCTGGCCGAGGTCTACGGCGTTGACCGCTTTGATGCCGCTGCCGCCGGCCTGATCCATGACTGGGACAAAGTGCTCTCCGACGACGAGCTGGTCACGCGCGCTCTGCATTACGGCATTAAGATTGCCGGCTCTCCTTCCGCCGCGACGCCGCTTTTGCATGGCCCTGTTGCCGCCTATGAGCTTCCGCAGCTTTTCCCCGAGTTGTCGCCGGCCGTTTTCCAGGCTGTCGACCGTCACACCGTGGGTGCCTGCGACATGACGCCGCTCGATATGGTGGTCTTTGTGGCCGATGCCATCGAGCCCAACCGCCACGGCGACTATGCGCATGCGCTGCGCAAGATGGTGGGGGAGTCGACGCTCGATGAGTTGTTCTTCTCCTGTTTTGCGCAGGGTCTGGTCTATGTGATCCAGTCCGGGCGCTATCTTTATCCCACGGCTATTACGATTTACAACCATTACGCCCAGCTGCGCTAGCTCGGGCTGTCTAGAAAGAGGTATTCCATGGCCGACGAGACCATGACCGACGAGCAGATTCTTGAACGTGTGGAGCACAAGAGCTTCGCCGCCACGTCCGACCGCACTGCCGCCTCGCTGTCCGCGAGCGGTGTCGCCGCCGAGGATGTCGCCCGCGCCGCCGCGCAGGCGGCCTACGACAAGAAGGGCGAGGACGTTCAGGTGCTCGACCTGACCGAGCTTTCCGACGTATGCGACTACTTTGTGCTTGCCACCGGTACCAACAACCGCCAGGTCGATTCTATCGTCGACGAGATCGAGGAGAAGGTTGCCGAGGCTTGCGGCGAGCATCCGTTCTCCATCGAGGGCCGCGAGCAGAAGACCTGGATGCTCATGGACTACGGTTCGGTTGTCGTCCACGTTTTCACTCCCGAAGCCCGCGACTTCTACCGCCTCGAGAAACTCTGGGGAGACGCTCCCCAGCTCCCCCTCAATCTCCTCTAGTAGCTCATTTGAGACGGGGTTTAGCTACCCTCACGCATATCGCCGGGCAGTTGCGGTTTTCCGCAGCTGCCCGCCTTTCTTTTTGCCCAAAGTAGCTAATTTGGGACGGGGCTTTTTTAGCTACTACCTACCGTTCGCCGATAGAAGCGAGTTGCGGTTCATTGCGTGATATTTAGCTTTCCGACTCGGGTAACGTATTTGTTATCTGTAGAGGAGGAGATGCGTATGACTCGGACCGCGCGGGAAATCTCTGTTTACGGCTATTACCATGTCGTCCAAAAGGGCTGTGGTGGTCAGCTGATATTTGAGGATGCCGATGATCGGATATATTTGATTCGGTTGCTTGCCTCGAAATGCCGAAAATACGACGTCAATATCATTGCTTGGTGCCTTATGGACAACCATATTCACTTGTTGCTAGATGATGAACATGTTCACCTGAGCGATTGCATGCACTCTGTTACGACTGCATATGCGATGTATTTCAACGCGAAAACCGGACGGAAGGGACCAGTTTTTCAGGATCGATTTAAGAGCGTGCCGATTCTTAACGATGATCAGCTGCTCAACTGTGTGAGATATATTCACGATAATCCTGCGAAAGCCAGGATTGGGACTGCTTCACTATATCGTTGGAGCAGTTTTAGCGAATATATGGGATACCCGGGTATTTGTATGACTGAATGTGTGCTAGGTTTGCTCGGAGATTCTCATAGATTTTTTGCTTTCAGTACCTCGGGAGAACCGAATCGATATTGCTTCCGTGACGGCGCTCATGTGAGCGACATAGATGCACTGGAGTTTGCACAGGCTCTCCTTAAGCCGTATGAGCCTCACCACCTTAAAGATTTGCCTAAAGCCGTGCGCGACAACTACATCCGTACGCTCAAAAACGAGGGCTTTTCGATAAAGCAGATCGTGCGCCTCACGGGCATCGGTCACTGCACGATTCAGAAGGTCAAGCTCGATCAGTAGCTATTTGGGACAGAGTTTTGTTGCGGCGGGCAAACCGGACATCCGGGGTAGTCAATTTGGGACGGGGCTATTTTAGCTACCCTTTGGCTGACGGTGAATGAATTAGGCCGAATGAATCTCAACCGATATATAGGGGTAGCTAAAATAGCCCCGTCCCAAATTGACTACCAATGCCGTGTCGGACGGAAGGCAGCAACCCCCCCGTCCAAAAAAGACTAGTTATTGAAGCGGGATTGGCGGCCGAAGGATAGGGCGGTGTCGCCGAACTTGTCTCGGACGGCGTCGATAGCGACTGAGAGGTCGCGACGGTCGCTCGATTGGGCCCCGCGGTCGTCGACTTCGCAGAACAGGTCAGTCTGGATGCCGCCTTGGTGGTCGAAGTCGCTCATGCCGATGCCCGCTAAGCGAACATGCATGCCATCCTGCCAGATGTTGTCGAGCAGTTCGAGTGCAACCGCCACGAAGATGTTCTCATCGTCGGTCGGATGAGGCAGCCGGCGCTGTGCCGTACGCCCGCTGCCATACGAATACTTAAGCTTGAGCGTTACCGTGGCACCCGTCAGCCCCTGACGGCGCAGGCGGCGTCCCACTGACTCTCCCAACAGCGCAATCGCCGCCTCAATATCCCCACGCTCAGTCAAATCTTTAGCAAAGGTGCGCTCGTTGCTTACCGATTTAACCTCGCGTTCCTCGTCCAGGCTCGTGACCTCAGAAGCCTCGAGTCCCAGCGCACGCTGACGCATGCGCTCGCCGTTGACGCCAAAAATAGAGGCCAAGGTGGATTCCGGTGCACGTGATAGCTCGCCGAGGGTGTAGATGCGCATGCGGCGCAGTCGCTCCTCGGCCGAGCGCCCGATGCCGCTCATGGCAGATACCGGCAGCGCGGCCAAAAAGCGCTGCTCGGTTCCGGGGCGCACGATGGTCAGCCCAAACGGCTTATCCCGCTCGCTTGCGATCTTTGCGACCGTCTTGTTGCAGCCCACGCCAATGGAGCACGTCACTCCCAGCGCTGCCACGCGGTCGCTTATACGCCGCGCAACCAGCAGCGGGTCTTCGGGCGCAAAGCGACCCGGTGTGATATCGATAAAGGCTTCATCGATGGATACGCGCTCAACGCGCGGGGTTTCGTCGGCGAGAATCGCCATGACCTGCGCACTCACCTCGCGGTAGCGATCAAAGTGCCCGTGCGTCCAAATGGCTTTCGGGCACAAGCGCCGCGCTTCGGCCGAGGCCATGGCAGAGTGCACGCCAAAGCGACGTGCCTCATACGAACACGTGGACACGACGCCACGCGAATCGGCGTCTCCGCCCACGATGAGCGGCTTGCCGCGCCATTCGGGATGATCGAGCATCTCCACGCTCGCAAAAAACGCATCGAGGTCCATCAGGCCCACCGCCGGACCCGTCCAGGGAGGCGGCGTGACGCCCGTGGCATCCTCATAACCGTATGTATGTTCGCGTCTTTCCATGTCATGAGTATACCGCGCAGCTCATGTGGGGTGCGTGTATGTGCTTGCAAATCCCGAATTCTTGTCTAAGATATGGATTTGCCCTCGACTACACCGAAGAAGTTGGTCTCACGGACTTCACCTGCCCGCGTCGATGGCGTATTATGTTCAACTGTTTGTTTGTAGTTGCAGCCTAAAGCTGCTTGGTTGGAGGAGTTTCCTTTGGCAGTCAAGATTCGCCTTGCTCGTCACGGCGCTAAGAAGCGTCCGTACTACCGTGTCGTCGTCGCCGATTCCCGCGCCCCGCGTGACGGTCGTATCATCGAGGAGGTTGGCCGCTACAACCCGATGACCGCCCCCAAGACCATCAACCTCGACCTCGAGAAGATCGCCGACTGGCAGTCCAAGGGCGCTCAGCTTACCGACGCCGTCGCCGCTCTGGTCAAGGCCGCCAACGAGGGCGAGAAGACCGAGACCGTCGTCAAGAAGTCCAAGAAGCAGCTCGCCAAAGAGGCCGAGGCCGCTAAGGCTGCCGCTGAGGCCGCTGAGGGCGCCGAGGAGTAAATCGTGCCTGAGGTTGACGCTGCACAGCTCGAGGGTGAGGCAATGCTCTCAGATCGCATCGCCGATCTCGTCGAATATCTCGTTGTTCAGATCGTCGACGACCCGGATTCCGTGAGCCTTGAGGTCATCGATGGTGATGACGCCTCTACGATTGAGGTTTCGGTCGCCGAGGATGACGTCGCTAAGGTCATCGGCCGTCGTGGCCGTACCATCAAGGCCATTCGCACGCTCGCCCGTGCACTGGCCGCTCGCCTCGACACTGCTGTCGAGGTAGAGGTTCTGGGCTAGGACCTTGAGGTCCCAGTACAAAAACATCGCCCGTGTGGTCAAGCCGCACGGAAGGAAGGGGGAGGTCCTCGCGCAGCCGCTGCGGGGGCTTCCTTCTGTATTAGAGCCGGGTATGCGCGTCGCCCTGACGCCGCCGGCGCTCAAGCGCGACCGCTTTTGCACGGTCGTGTCCGTCACCGATACGGGCGATGGCGATCTGGTCTCGTTTGAGGGCATTGACGATTTGACGGCCGCCGAGGGCATCACGGGATGCTACGTGCTGGCAAATCGTGACGACTTTGAGCTCGATTCGCTCGACGCTGCCTATACCGACCTGATGGGTCGCGAGGTGGTCGACGAGCGCTTCGGTTCGCTCGGCACGATTGTCGAGATTATGTCGACGCCCGCTAACGATGTTTGGGTTGTCGAGGGTGATCGGTACGGCGAGGTACTGATTCCCGTGATCGAGCAGGTTGTGCTCGATCTTCCCGACACAGGAACAATTTCCGTCCATGTTATGGACGGCCTGATCGATATGGACAAGTAGGGAGGACAACATGCTGATTGAGACCCTTTCGGTCTTTCCCGAGATGTTTGAGCCCGTCATGTCCACGTCGATTTTGGGCCGCGCCCGCAAGGCCGGCCTTTTTGATTTTAAGGCGTATAACCTGCGCGACTGGACGCACGACCGCCATCGTACCGTCGATGACGAGCCGTACGGCGGCGGGCAGGGCATGCTCATGAAGGTCGAGCCTATCGCAGAGGCCATCGAGGCCATTAGCGCAGAGGGTCCCAAGCCCACTGTGGTGTTCTTTACCCCCTGTGGCGAGCCTTTTACGCAGCATGTGGCCGAGCGCCTGCTCAAAAGTGAGCGCCTGCTGTTTGTGTGCAGTCGCTACGAGGGCGTCGACGAGCGCGCGTATGCGTATGCCGATGAGCGTCTGTCGATCGGCGACTACGTGCTCACGGGCGGCGAGCTTCCCGCTATGGTCGTTGCCGATGCCGTCGTACGCCTGATTCCCGGCGCCCTTGGTGACGAAATGAGCAACGTCGACGAGTCATTCTCGACCGCCGAGGACGGAGGACTGCTCGAGTACGCGCAGTACACCCGCCCCGCCGAGTTCAACGGCGAGGGCGTGCCGCCGGTGCTTGTGAGCGGCGATCACGCCAAGGTCGATGCCTGGCGTCGCAAGAACGCCATCGAGCGCACCTGCCGCTGGCGTCCCGATCTGATCGAGACAGCGCGGCTCACGCCCGAGGAGCGCGCTTACGCGCAGGAGATTCTTGACGCTTCGTATTCGCAGAGCGAGGAGTGAGTATGGTTCCTACGCAACATTCCGCGTTGAGGGGCGCTTTTGAGTGGATCGCGGTCATCGCGATTGCGCTCGTGGCCACGTTCCTGATCCGTACCTTTGTGGTCGAGCCCTTTGTGGTGCCCACCGGTTCTATGGAGGACACGATCGAGATTGGCGACCAGATCCTGGCGCAAAAGGTGAGCCTCGAGCTCGGTCAGCCTGTCAGCCAAGGCGATATCGTGGTGTTTCACAACCCCGATGGCACCTCCGAGCATGATGTTCTCGTCAAGCGTGTTATTGCCACGGCCGGCCAGACGGTCGACCTGCAGGATGGCAAGGTGGTCGTTGACGGCCAAGCGCTCGACGAGGACTATACGACGGGCATGAGCTGGCCACTTTCGGTCCAAGCGCCCGGTGCTCAGGTAAGCTATCCCTACACCGTTCCCGACGGGTGCGTGTGGGTGATGGGCGACAACCGCGAAAACTCTGCCGACTCACGCTACTTTGGTCCCGTCGATCGCTCTGATTTGATCGCCGTGGCACTCGTGCGCTACTGGCCGCTCAACCGCATCGGCGCTATCGACTAAAAACCGCTATAGTACAGTACCTAACCGTGTAATCGTTTCGACGAGGGGATATTAGAGGCATGAACGCTTCATCGCTTTCCTTCCAAGACATCATCCTGCGCCTCCAGCAGTACTGGGGCGAGCAGGGCTGCGTCATTATGCAGCCCTATGACTCCGAGGTCGGTGCCGGTACCTTCCATACCGCGACCACGCTGCGCTCGCTCGGTCCCGCCGAGTGGCGCACCTGCTATGCGCAGCCTTGCCGCCGTCCCGCCGACGGCCGCTACGGCGAGAACCCCAACCGCATGCAGCACTACTATCAGTTCCAGGTGCTCATCAAGCCCTCTCCGGTCAACGCCCAGGAGCTTTACCTGGGGTCTCTTGCCGCTATCGGTCTGGACCCCAACGACCATGACGTCCGCTTTGTCGAGGACGACTGGGAGAGCCCGACGCTCGGCGCCTGGGGCCTTGGCTGGGAGGTCTGGCTCAACGGCATGGAAGTCACGCAGTTTACGTACTTCCAGCAGGTGGGCGGTATCGAGGTCGACCCCGTTCCTGTCGAGATCACCTATGGCCTGGAACGCATCGCCATGTACGCCCAGGGCGTCAACTCGGTCTACGACCTGGTGTGGAGCTACCTGCCCGACGGCACGCCCATGACCTATGGCGACGTGTTCCTCGAGAACGAGCGCGAGTTCAGTGCCTACAACTTTGAGGTCGCCAACGTCGAGATGATGCGTCAGAAGTTTGACGACTACGAGGCCGAGTGCCATTCCTGTCTAGAGCGCAAGCTGCCGCTGCCGGCATATGACTGCGTCATGAAGTGCAGCCACGCTTTCAACCTGCTCGATGCCCGCGGCGCTCTGTCCGCAGTCGAGCGTGCCAACTACATCCTGCGCGTCCGCGCCGTCGCCAAGGCGTGCTGCGAGGCCTACATGGCCGAGGTCGCCGGAGTCAACGAGAATGCCGACCAGGAAGGCGAGGTGGCGTAAGCCATGGCAGACGCTAAGGATTTCCTGTTTGAGATCGGTACGGAGGAAATGCCCTCTGCACCGCTGAACAATGCCGTCAAGCAGCTTGGCACCATGATCGCCAAGGGTCTCGACGAGGCCGGTCTGGCCCACGGCGAGGTCCGCGTGATCTCGAGCCCGCGCCGCCTGGCTGCACTCGTTGCCGATGTCGCCACCGCGACCGACGAGGTTCACGAGGTCAAGCGTGGCCCCGCGGCCAACATTGCCTTCGACGCTGACGGTAACGCCACCAAGGCCGCCCAGGGCTTCGCCCGCAAGTGCGGTGTGGCTGCCGAGGACCTGGTCCGTCGCGAGGACACTGACGGTCGTGAGTATGTGTTCGCCGAGAAGAATATTCCCTCCGCACCGGCTACGCCGATTCTGACCGCTCTGTGCGAGAAGACCATCGCCGGCCTGCAGTGGCCCAACTACCGCTCCCAGCGCTGGGGTCACGAGCATGCTACCTTTGTTCGTCCGGTCCGTTGGATTTGCTGCCTTCTGGGCGAGGATGTTGTGCCCGTGTCGTTTGCCGACGTGACGAGTGGCAACACCACGCGTGGTCATCGCGTACTTGGCCCCGGTGACCATGTGGTCGCCAGCCCCGCCGTCTACGAGCAAGTGCTCGAGGACGCCGGCGTGCTTTCTGCCGAGCGTCGTCGTGAGGCCATCCTCGCCGGTATCGCCGAGGTCGAGGCTGCCCGTCCCGGCTGCCATGTCGATACGCCCAAGAAGGTCTTCGAGGAGGTCATTAACCTCTGCGAGTGGCCGACGGTGCTCGTCGGTACCTTCGATGAGGAGTTCCTCAAGGTCCCGCACGAGATTATCTGCGAGTCCATGCTCACCAACCAGCGCTACTTCCCGATCTATGACGGCGAGGGCAAGCTCACGCGTGAGTTCGTGGTCGTCTCCAACAGCAAGCCCGAGAACGCCGAGCGCGTGATCGACGGCAACGAGCGCGTTGTGCGTGCCCGTCTGGACGATGCCAAGTTCTTCTACGAGGAGGACCTGAAGATCTCCCTCGACGAGTTCCGCGAGCGTCTGGCCAAGGTTGCCTTCCAGGAGAAGCTCGGTAGCGTGCTCGCCAAGTCCGAGCGCATCGAGCAGCTCGCGCTCGCTATCGCCCGCGAGGCTCATCTGGGCGCCCACCTTGCCGCCGATGCCGCTCGCGCCGCGCACCTGTGCAAGGCCGACCTGGTGTCTAACGCCGTTGTCGAGTTCACGAGCCAGCAGGGCGTGATGGGCGGTTATTACGCGACCGCGATGGGGGAGAACGACGAGGTCGCTCATGCTATCCGCGATCACTATCGTCCCCGCTTTGCCGGTGACGAGCTGCCTGAGGGCACCGCTGGCTGCATCGTGGCTTGCGCCGACAAGCTCGATACCATCGCCGGTATCTTTGCCATCGGCGAGCCCCCGACCGGCTCTTCGGACCCCTACGCGCTGCGTCGTGCCGCTATCGGCATCATCAACATCCTGCGCGACCGCCTGCCGATCGACCCCACGTCGCTCATCGACTTCGCCCTCGAGCTCTACAGTGAGCAGGGCATTGAGTTCGACGCCGCCGAGGTCGCCCAGCAGGTTCGTGACTTCTTCCATGGCCGCCTGGTGAGCATGGCCCGCGACGAAAAGATCCCGGCTGATACCGTTGCCGCCGTCTCCGCGGTGCACATCATCGCCCCGTCCGTCTTCTTCGCCCGCTGCGCCGCCCTCGACGAGGCCCGCAAGAACGATGCCGAGACCTTTGACAACCTGGCTACGGCCTATGCCCGTGCCGCGCACATCTCCAAGCCCGAGCTGGGCGCGGAGTACGACCGCAGCCTGATGGGCGAGGCCGAGCTCGCGCTTGCCGATGCTTCCGAGGCTGCTCAGACTGCTGTCGATGCTGCCCTTGCTGCCGAGGACTACCCGGCCGCATTTGCCGCCCTCGCCGCCCTGCGCGCGCCCATCGACCGTTTCTTCGATGAGGTTATGGTCATGGACAAGGACGAGCAGCTCCGCGATAATCGCCTTAAGCTGCTCAACCGCTTCGAGGCCGTTTTCTCCGGCATCGCCAACATCGGTGAGCTTGCCCGCAAAAAGTAAGCCAGCCTGCGCATAAGCGCAAAAGGAGCTCCGCATGGATTGCCCGGTCACCGCTCGTCCCACCGTTATCGTTATCTCCGACTCGCTCGGTGATACCGCTTGTGAGGTGGTGCTTGCGGCGTCCGGGCAATTTGATGAAGGGGTTTTTCGCGTTTTGCGCCTGCCTAAGGTGACCTCCGTGGAGCAGGTCAAGTCATTTGTGGGGCCGCGCGTCGATGCCGACCATCGCGATATCGCCGTGTTCCACACCATTGTCGACCCGGCCCTTCGTGCTCGTGTGCTCGACTACTTGGGTATGTTGCATATTCGCTCGGTCGACCTGATCGGCCCGACGCTTGCCGTGCTGTCGTCGCTCATCGGTGTGCCGCCCAAGGGCGTTGCGGGCGTGATTCACAGGACCGATGACCGCTATTTCCATCGTATCGAGGCCATGGAGTATTTCGTTGAGCACGATGATGGACGCGGCTGCGACGATCTGTCGGGTGCCGATATCGTGCTGTTGGGCGTATCGCGCACGTCCAAGACGCCGCTGTCGATGTATTTGGCCTATCAAGGTTACAAGGTTGCTAATGTCCCTCTGGCGCACGGCATGGAGCCGCCCAAGTCGATTTACGAGGTTGACCCGATGCGCCTGTTCGGCCTAATTTCGACCGTCGACGTTATTTCTGAGATTCGCGATAGCCGCTTGGGCGATGATTACGCCCGTGCCGTTGCCGGCTCCTATGCCGAGCCCGAGAGTGTGCGCAGCGAGCTCGAGGAAGCCCGTGCCCTCATGAAGCGCCTAGGCTGCTTTGTGGTGCGTACCGATGGCAAGGCGATCGAGGAGAGCGCCTCCGAGATCATTAGCCACTTGGAGGAAATCCAAGAAGCCCGTGCCCGCCGCGCCGCCCGTCGAGCCTAATAGTAGCAGCATTTTGATAAAGCGATTTAGCAAAAATATCGCATCTGACCTGCACGTTCTTACAGTGGTATCTTCATAATGTAACCACCTTTATCTACCGTTTACCGCCAGTTTTAGCACGTTTACCAAACCGCGCATCCTCTGCTTAAGCCCGCTCAAAACCCGCCGTATAGTTCCCTCACGGCCCGCATCTGGCGGGTCGATTCGTTACCACGGTCGTGCGCGTAAGTGCATGGAAGGGGAAGTATCGTGAGCGATTGCAAGAGGGTTTACCGTTTTGGAACCGACGCCCAGGGCACCCGTGTCACTGAGGGCGACAAGTCCATGAACTTCGTGCTTGGCGGCAAGGGCGCAAACCTTGCCGAGATGAGCCGTATCGGCCTGCCGGTTCCCGGTGGCTTTACCATTACCTGCCAGACCTGTGTCGAGTACTCCGGTGCCGGCAACGTGTGGCCCGAGGGCGCACTCGATGAGATCGTTGCTGCCGAGGCAGACCTCGAGGCCCGTTGCGGCAAGAAGCTCGGCGACGCCTCCGATCCGCTGCTCGTGTCGGTTCGCTCGGGCGCTCCGTTCTCCATGCCCGGTATGATGGACACGGTCCTCAACTTGGGTCTCAACGACGACTCCGTTCAGGGTCTCATTGCCCAGACGCAAAACCTGCGTTTTGCCTGGGATAGCTACCGCCGCTTTATCCAGATGTTCTCAAACGTCGTCATGGGTGTCGATGCCGACCTGTTCGAGAACGCCCTGACCCAGGCCCGCCTGGTCGCCGGCGTTCGCGTCGACTCCGAGCTTTCGGCCGAGGACCTGCAGGAACTCGTCGAGACCTTTAAGGGCATCTTCTCCGAGAACGTCGATGCCGCCCTGTATCCCGAGCTCGAGGTCGCTGACGGCAAGCCCATCTTCCCGCACGACCCGGAGCTTCAGCTACGCCTTGCCATCCAGGCCGTCTTTGGCAGCTGGATGAACGAGCGTGCCTGCATCTACCGCAAGCAGCATGGCATTTCCGACGACCTCGGCACCGCCGTCAACGTGCAGTCCATGGCCTTC
>URBA01000002.1 GCA_900545905.1 uncultured Collinsella sp. | reverse complement strand
GAGATGCAGCGTAGTCTCGTGGGCTCGGAGATGTGTATAAGAGACAGGCCAACGCGACTGAGTTTATCGACCGCTTGCCCCATGGCTTTGACACCATGGTGGGCGAGCGCGGCGTTAAGCTCTCGGGCGGCCAACGCCAGCGCGTGGCCATCGCCCGTGCCATCCTCACCGACGCGCCGATTCTGGTGCTCGACGAGGCGACGTCTGCCCTGGACAGCGAGTCCGAGGCGTTGGTGCAGGAGGCGCTCGAGAACCTGATGCGCGGGCGCACCTCCATTGTGGTGGCGCATCGCCTGTCCACCGTGGCGGCGCTCGACCGCATCGTGGTGCTGGCGGACGGCGAGATTGTCGAGGACGGCACGCATGCGCAGCTTGTCGAGGCGGGCGGGGAATACGCAAGCCTGTGGAGCCGCCAGACCGGCGCATTTTTGGAGGCTTAAGGCCCCCGTACGTGGGACAATCGTTTCCGTGAAGTTATGTTTCTGCCGAGCCGAGGAGTCGTTATGCCACGCGAGACCAATGCCGCCAAACGCGAGCGCGCCATCGAGGTGTGCGAGCGCCTTAACCGTCGCTATGGCCCGGTCGAGTGCTTCTTGGACCACGAGAATCCATTTAGGCTGCTCATCGCGGTACTGCTCTCGGCTCAGACGACCGACGCGCAGGTCAACAAGGTGACGCCGAAGCTGTTTTCCCAGTGGCCCACGCCCGAGGCCATGGCCGGAGCAAGCGTGACAGACGTGGCGGACACCATTAAGTCACTCGGCTTTTATAAGAGTAAGGCCAAGCATGCCGTGGAGGCCGCGCAGATGATCGTCGCCGATTACGGCGGCGAGGTGCCGGCCGACATGAAGGAGCTTGTAAAGCTGCCGGGCGTGGGGCGCAAGACAGCGAACATCGTGCTCAACGTGGGGTACGGCATCGTAGAAGGCATCGCGGTGGATACGCACGTCAACCGCATCGCGCACCGCCTGATGCTGAGTCCCAAGACGCACGCCAAAGAGCCGCTCAAGACCGAGCAGGATCTGCTCAAGATCTTGCCGCACGAGTATTGGGAGTCGGTCAATCACCAGTGGATCACCTTCGGCCGCGAGATTTGCGATGCCCGCAAGCCCAAGTGCGACGAGTGCCCGCTGGCAGACCTTTGCCCCAGCGTGCGCGTGACGGGGTAGGGCCCGACACGTTTTGCCGGCACCCGAAGACGGCGACCAATGTTGCGCAACACATTTGGGCTGCGAAGGCTCAATATGATGGCGACAGATGCCGTTTGTTGTGAGGGGATGCCCGAATATGTTTTGCACCAAGTGTGGATCCGAGATGCCCGACGGAACCGATTTTTGCACGAACTGCGGGGCACGCATGGGCGCCGCTTCTCCGGCGGCCGCGCCTGCTGAGCCCGCATCGATGCCGGCGGCAGGGATGCCTCCCGTGCAGAAGAAGTCACATAAGCGCGCGGTGATTGTCGGCATGTGCGTGGTAGGCGTGCTCGTTGCCGGCGGTGCCGCTCTGGCGCTGACCGGCGTGCTGGGTCCGCTTGGGCAGGGCAACTCATCGCAGATTACGGTACTGGGGTCCGACGAGGGTTCAGCCGAGCACAAGGACAAGGGAAGCGCCAAGGAGAAGCCTGCCGATGAGCAAGAAGAGCCGGAAGAGACCGAGCAGACGAGCAGCAGCGTAAAAGTCGACCTTAACGACCAGGCAACCTATGCCGCCGCAAACCTGTTCCTGTCGAACTTTACGGAGGAGCACTTCGATCGGGACTGGTATCAGACGGGCGGCTTCGATTCGACTGACGGACTTTCTGATGACGAGAAATACAAGCTGGTTAAGTTTATCTGGTGCCATTTTATTGACAACGCGCCGTATCGAATCGAGAAAGGCGACTATGACAACGGTAATAGCCAGCGTGTGGCGACTGATGTGATCAATAGGGAACTCAATCGCTTGACGGGTCTGACGCTTTCCGATGCCGATATGACTTATGACAGAACGCCGGAGGGGCAGGCGATTCCTGATTCGGCCGAAGCGCATGACGGGTACTTGTATCTGAAACAGGAATATGGCCAGGGAAATTACAACCCACCGTGTGCCATCGTTACGGGCACGACTGACCTTGGCGACAACATTTACGAGCTCACCTATGAGGTCTACAGTGCTGGCGGCATGTTACTTCCTTCCGACATCCCCGAGAGCACCTACGGCCTGCCAAAGAACCAGTTCATCGCCGCAATTCAAGCGGACGCATCCATGGGCCGTACCGAGACTTGCACGGTCCGCGTCGCGCAGGGTGACGGCATCCCGACCTTCACACTGCTTAAAATGGGCGTCTACGATTAGACTCGGCGTATAGCTCACTCTGATAGCGCCAGGCGGCTTGCCCGTCTGGCGTTTTTGTTGCGGGGCTGGGCGTACGCTTGAGCAGGAGTATAATGTTGCCTCACGCCGCCCCATGCAAAAATGTGTTGCTAATTTAGAAGCCTATTCAAGCGCGCCGAAGTCGTGGCGTGCTGGCGTAGCATGAGCAAAAAATCAAGCAATGGAGGGTAACGTGGCAATATCGAAGATGCGAGAGCTCGAAGATTATTTTGAACGCATCGTGCGCACGCGCGAAGGCGACCTGCCTGGTCGTCGCAAAGGCGACGAATACTTGTCTCAAACCCATGCGCTCTACCATGGCGACCCTGCGCCCTGGGCTCTGACGCCAAAGATATTCGACAAGGATATGACGGCGCTTCTTAAGGAGGCGTCCGAGCGCATGTACGGCATTATGGACAAGGTGACGCGGGCGTTTTGTTCCGATGCCTCCGTGCGCGCGTGGTTTCGCATGGATCCGGCTTTTGCTGACCTGTGCGCTATGGATGCCGGCTATGATTGCCAGATCCCCCTTGCGCGCGTTGATATCTTTCTTGACGAGGACACCGGTTCGTATACGTTTTGCGAGCTCAATACCGACGGCAGTGCCGGAATGGTAGTGACCGATGCGGTCTGTCAGGCAGTGCGAACGACGCCTTCCTTTGAGGAGTTTGCATCCGACCACCCCGGCTTTCGGCAGTACGATTTGTGCGACGACTGGATAGATGCATTGTTTGAGACCTATGCAGAGTGGAAGCTGGCCCATCCTCGCCGCACCGAGGATAGTGCACGATTGGACGACGGGGCCCGCGTTGACGAGGGGCTCTATGCACCGCAATCAAAGAAATGTCCCGCTTCGGTGGCAATCGTCGACTATTCGGAAAGCATCGACTCGGAAGATGCGGCTCATTTTGTCGACCTTATGAGGCGGCGGGGTGTAGCCGCACGCTTTGCGGATGTGCGCGACCTGCGGATTGGCGAAGGCGAAAGCGGTGCTAGGTGCCTGTGCGATGCCGCTGGTCCTATTGATTGCGTCTGGCGGCGCGCGGTGACCGGCGAGTTGTGGGATAAGCCGTGCGATGGACGCTCGGCCTTAATTGAGGCGGCTCAAGAAGGGATTGCGTGCATCGTCGGGGGATTTAGAACGTGGCCGTGTGCGACTAAGACCGTATTTGCATTTCTGTGGTCTCGAGCCGGGCAGTCCTTGTTGAGCCCGGAGGAGCAATCGTTTGTACGGGAGCATGTGCCCTATACCGAGATTTTGGACGAAAGCACCCAGTTGTCGAGATTTGCCGAAAAGGACCGATGGATCGTCAAGCCGTGCGGCGGCTACAATGCGGTTGGCGTTGTCGCTGGTTTGGATGCCACGGAACAGGAATGGTCCCAGGTGCTTACTCGTGCTGCGGCCGCTGGGGCGATTGTACAGGAGTATGCTCAGCAGTATCAGACTCCCTGCTTGCGCGGAACGCTTGTCGATGGGCCGCATCGAGGAGAGGCGCCCAAAGGACTTGTGGATGATCTTGGTTTTGCGCCCGCTTCTAATATGGAAGGCTTGTATCTGTATCGCGGCCGTTTTGCAGGCGTGTACACACGTGTGGGCTTTGCCAACACCATAGGAGAGTGGACGAGCCGTTTGAACGTTGCGAGCTTTTTTGAGGAATAGCCGTTTCTTGGGGAGCCTTCCGTGGTTGCGGCGTTTGACGTGACGGGGAGATTTTGGCGAAGCCGGCGAGTCCAGTTCTATCTGGCGTTTTTGTTGCGGGGCTGGGCGTACGCTTGAGCTGGAGTCCTCTCCATGCGCTACCATGACAGGCAACGAATTTGACGAACGACCCGCCGAGCTTGCCTCGGCGGGCTTTTGGCGTTGCAATGCCGGAGGAACAGCATGCTCATTCACCGTATAGCCGCGCAGCTCTACACTGCCGAGGCGCTGCAGACCGTCGAGGCCGGGCTCGATTCTGGCGAGGACGTGACGCTGGCCGTGTCTCAGTCGGGCCGAACGCTTATGGCCGCCGCCCAGTTTGCGCGTCGTCCGCGCCCCACGGTCTACATCGTGAGTGGCGAGGATGCGGCCGATCGCGCCGCACGCAGTCTGGCCGCCTATGTGGGCCTGGCGCACGTGTGCCGCTTTCCCGAGCGCAAGGACTACCCTTGGCGCGAGCAGGCGCCCGACGACGCCGTGGTAGCCCAGCGCTGCGAGGCACTCGGGCGCATCGTGCGCGGCGACAACTGCATCATGGTCGCCTCGGCCCGCGCGCTGCTGCGTTGCGTGCCGCCAGTCGAGAGCCGCTACTGGGAGTCCACGACCTTCGCGGTGGGCGAGGAGATTCCTTTTGACGAGGTGCCGCAGCGCTTGGTGGGTATGGGCTACACCAATGCCGGCGCCGCCGACGCGCCCGGCCTGTTCCGTGTGCACGGCGACACCGTCGAGGTGTTTCCCGCGCAGGAAAAAGCGCCCGTGCGCATCGAGTTCTTCGGCGACGAGATCGATCGTATCCGCCGCATGGTGAGCTCCACGGGGCAGACCATCGGCAACGAGGACAGCATCGAGATCTTCCCGTGCCGCGAGCTGGCGCTTACCGACGAGGCCGTCCACAACATGCATGTGGCGCTCTACCGCGCCAGCCAGGACGACAGCAAGTTGGCGGCGCTGCTCGAGATGGTGGATGCGCGCATCGTCACGCCTGAGCTCGACCGCTTTTTGCCGGTGATGTACGGCCAGACCGTGAGCCCGCTATCGCATGTGAGCGGCAAGGCGCTCGTGGTTCTGTCCGAGCCGCGCTCGCTGTTCGACGATTGCCTGCGCGCCTACGAGGATATCGAGGCACGTGCCGGCGAGGCGGGGGTCGACCGTCTGGACGGCCTGTACGTGCGTGCCCAGCAACTCGACTTTGGTTCCCAGCAACGCCTGAACTATGTGAGTCTCATCCGCGCCGGCGGTGCGGTGACGGCCGAGCTCAAGATTGAGCAGCCTGCCATCGCAGGCTCGGACAACCGTTTTATGACGCGCATCCAGGAGGTCGTGGGCAAGCGCTATGCCTGCGTGTTTGCCATCCCCGACCGCGGCGCGCGCGAGTCGATGGAGCTCACCTTTGGCGACGAGGGCATTACCTTTGAGGAATCGCTGACCGCGGCGCCCGAAAACGCCGGCGCCATCGGCGACCGCGTGCGCGTGGCAGCGGCGGATTCCGCCGACCGTGCCGCACGCCAGGAGGCCCATGCTTCCATTCGCGAGCGAAAGGCCGATGCGCTCAACGCCCGTTCGCTCGAGGCGGGCGCCGCGCAGGCTGCCGCCGGCGCCGCCGTGCCCACTATTTCGCGCGGACGTGTGACCTTTGTCGATGCCGCCTTGCCGCAGGGCGTGGTGGTGCCCGATGCCAACCTAGCCGTGTTCTCGATCGCCGACCTCAACGCCCGCATGGATGCCAACCGCGCGCGCAGCCGCCGTAAGGTGGACATTACGCAGATCACCTTCCCGTTTAAGCCGGGAGACTACGTGGTGCACGCCACCCACGGCATCGCGCTCTTTAGCGAGATCGCGCGCCAGGAAGTGGGTGGCAAGGAGCGCGACTACTTTTTGCTGGAATATGCCGACGGCGACAAGCTCTACGTGCCGCTCGAGCAGGTCGACCGCATCACGCGCTATGTTGGCCCCGACGGCGACAAGCCGCGCCTGACCAGGCTCAACACAGCCGACTGGACGCGTGCCACCAACAAGGCGCGCAAGAACGCCAAAAAGCTGGCGTTTGACCTGGTCGACCTGTATACGCGACGTTCGTCTATCGCAGGCATCGCCTGTCCGCCCGATACGCCCGAGCAGATCGAGATGGAGCAGAGCTTCCCCTACGACGAGACGCGCGACCAGCTGGAGGCCATCGCCGACATTAAGGCCGACATGGAGGCGCCCAAGCCCATGGACCGCCTGCTGTGCGGCGACGTGGGCTTTGGCAAGACCGAGGTCGCCCTGCGCGCAGCCTTTAAATGCGTGGACTCCGGCCGCCAAGTCATGGTGCTCTGCCCCACGACCATTCTGGCCCAGCAGCACTACGAGACCTTCTTTGAGCGCTTTGCCCCGTTTGGCCTCGAGGTCGAAGTGCTCAGCCGCTTCCGCACCCCGGCGCAGCAAAAGCGTGCGCTTAAGGCGTTTGCCGAGGGCACGATTGATGTGCTCATCGGCACGCACCGCTTGCTTTCTGCCGACGTGAACCCCAAGAACCTGGGCATGGTGATCATCGACGAAGAGCAGCGCTTTGGTGTGCAGCACAAGGAGCAGCTCAAGAACCTGCGCGAGCAGATTGACGTGCTCACACTCTCGGCAACGCCTATTCCGCGAACCATGCAGATGGCCACGAGTGGCGTGCGCGACATGAGCCTGATCACCACGCCGCCGACCGGGCGTCGTCCCGTGATCGTGCACGTGGGGGAGTACGACCCCGACGTGGTGAGTGCGGCGATTCGCCTGGAGGTGGGCCGCGGCGGTCAGGTGTATTACGTGTCCAACCGCGTCAAGACCATCGACGATGCCGTGGCGCGCGTGCACGAGGCCGCGCCCGAGGCGCGCGTGGGCGTAGCACACGGCAAGATGAGCCCGCGCGAGGTCGAGGACGTGATGATCGAGTTCGCGACCAAGAAGATCGACGTGCTTATCGCCACGACCATCGTGGAGAGTGGCATCGATAACGCGACCGCCAACACGCTCATCATCGAGGACTCGCAGCGTCTGGGTCTGGCACAGCTCTACCAGCTTAAGGGCCGCGTGGGCCGTTCTGCCACGCAGGCCTATGCGTACTTTATGTTCCCGGGCGAGCTGCCGCTCACCGAGGAGGCAACGGCGCGCCTGACCGCGCTTTCCGAGTTCCAGGACCTGGGCAGCGGCATGCGCATCGCCATGCGCGACCTGGAGATCCGCGGTGCCGGTTCGCTCATGGGCGCCGAGCAGCACGGCAACCTGTCGAGTGTGGGCTTTGACCTGTTTACGCAGATGCTGGGACAGGCCGTGGCCGAGGCGCGCGGCGACGACGATGCCGGCGTGGAGGCGGCGAGCGTGGGTATCAACCTGCCGGCCGACTACTTCTTGTCCGAGGAGTACATGCCGGCGGTGGACCAGCGCGTGCTCGTGTACCGCAAGCTCGCGGCGGCTGAGGACCTGGAGAGTATCGACGAGGTGCAGGAGGAGACCGAGGCTGCGCATGGCGAGCTGCCGTTGGCGGGACTCAACCTGTTCAACCGCGCTCGCATTCGTATTCGCGGCGAGCGCCTGGGGCTCGAGAGCGTCACGCTCAGCGGTGGACGCATTACCTTCCTGGGGGTTGACGTGCCCAAGAAGGTGGCCTTTGAGCTTAAGACCCGCTATGGCGCGGTGAACTTTCCCAAGAGCCGCAAGCTGTCGGTGCCCTACAAGGCGGGCGCCGGCGCGGGCAGCGGCCTGGGTCGCGGCCTCGACGCCAACGACGGCACCGGCCCCGTGGCCGCGGCACTCATGCTGCTGCAGCAATTAGGCACGAGCGACGATGACTAACAAGTAGGGGCGTGGCGGGGCATAGCTACCAGTTGTTCTTTGCCCCGCCACCTCGCAGGTTGATTCCAGCCCCATCGAAAGGAAAGCATGTTCGGATACATCTATAAGAAAGATGTCGCTATTATCGCGGCCGTCCTGTGCCTTTGTCTGGGCGTGGGCAGCTTCTTTGATTATCAGATCTCGAGTGCGCTGTTCAACATCGGCAGCATGTACGGTCGCTTTGTCGAGGCGGCCGGCGAGCTACCGTTCGAGCTGACGGCGAGCGTCGCGGGCGTTATGCTCGTGCGCGCGGTGCGTTCCGACTCCAAGGCGAGCAAGTGGCTCGCTGCGCTGGGCGTTTTGATCAACGTGGGGCTGGTCGGCTACGAGATTATCGGATCGCTGCGCGTCGGCGGCAAGCTTATTGCGTTTCAGCTGGTTCTGACGTTTGCGTTGGTCATCGCAGCCAACTTCATCGCCTACCGCCTCACGCGCACGACCGAGCCCGACGAGCTTACGCGCTGGGCATTGATGGTGCTGGCCGTGTGGGTCGCTCAGGCCATCATCCTCAACGTCATTGTTAAGCCGTTGTGGTCGCGTCCGCGCATGCGCGTGATCGAGGTCACGCCGGGGCTCAATTTTCAGCCGTGGTGGGTGATCGGCAACCCCGACAAGTGGGCCTATATCGCCGCCGGCGTGATCAAGGACGGGTTCAAGTCGTTTGCGAGCGGACACACGGCGCATGCGGCGATCGGCCTTATGCTCGCCGGGCTTCCCGCGGCAGCCTTTAAGGAAAAACCTTCGCGTCGCCGCGTGATCTTTTGGGCGGCGGTTGTTGTTGCAGCGTTCGTCGCCTTTGGGCGCATCGTGATCGGCGCACACTTTTTGAGTGACGTGAGCTGCGGTTTTGCCCTGGTACTGGCACTTGAGTGCCTTGCCGCACGCATTGCCTATCCCAACGGCGTACAATAGCTCCGTTTGAATCATCTGGCCGATACCCGGTAAGAGAGGATTGCCATGCTCGCGTTTAACAACGATTATTCCCACGGCGCACATCCGGCAGTGCTGCAGGCGCTCGTCGACACCAATATGGAGCCGCAGCCCGGCTACGGTACCGATGCGCACACCGAGCGTGCCAAGCAGCTTATCCGCGAGGCCTGTCAGGCCCCCGATGCCGACGTGTTTTTTCTGGTGGGCGGCACGCAGGCCAACGCGACGGTGATCGACATGCTGCTCGCGCCGTACGAGGGCGTCGTTGCTGCTGAGACTGGCCACGTCGCCTGCCACGAGGCGGGCGCCATCGAGTTTGGCGGCCACAAGGTGCTCACCATCCCCGGCTACGAGGGCAAGATACACGCCGAGGACCTCGAGAGCTATATCCAGGTGTTCTACGAAAACGAGAGCTACGAGCACACGGTGTTCCCGGGCGCCGTGTACGTGAGCCTGTCGACTGAGTACGGCACGCTGTACTCCAAGGCCGAGCTCGCGGCGATTCATGCGGTGTGCCAGAAGCGCGAGATTCCGCTGTTCGTGGACGGTGCCCGCCTGGCCTATGCGCTGGCGGCCGATGAGTGCGACATTACCCTGCCCGAGCTGGCGCAGCTATGCGACGTGTTCTACATCGGCGGCACCAAGTGCGGCGCGCTTTGCGGCGAGGCCGTGGTGTTTTGCGGCATGCACGCCCCGGCGCATCCCATTCCACGCATTAAGCAGCACGGCGCGTTGCTGGCCAAGGGCCGCCTGACGGGCGTGCAGTTCGAGGCTCTTTTTACCGACGGCCTGTATTTTGAGATTGGTCGCCAGGCGATCGAAACCGCGCAGGCGCTTCGTCGCGTGCTGCACGAGCGCGGCTACCAGTTCTTCTTGGAGACGCCCACCAACCAGCAGTTTGTGATTCTGCCCAATGAGGACATGGCCCGCATTCGCGAGCATGCCTCGATCGAGTACTGGGAAAAGTACGACGAGACCCACACGGTGGTGCGTTTTTGCACCAGCTGGGCCACGACGCAGGAGGATATCGACGCGTTGGCGGCGGTTCTGTAGCCTGATGTAATGACGAGGGGCCGCCTTGCGCTGGGTTTGGCGCAAGGCGGCCTTTGTTTTTGAGGGAGAAGGGTTGTATGACCGAGATGTCCGAGCCGACGATTCGCCTGGCGACGCCCGATGATGCGCCGGCGTTGCTTGCCATCTATGAGCCGTATGTGCGCCAGACGGCGATAACCTGCGAATACGCGGTGCCGAGCGTTGAGGAGTTCGCCGGGCGTATTGAGCGTACGCTCAAGCGCTATCCGTATCTGGTGATGGAGTTGGACGGGCGTCCGGTAGGCTATGCCTATGTGAGTCCGCTTAACAGCCGCGAGGCCTACGACTGGTCGGTCGAGACGTCGATCTACCTGGCACGCGATGTGCGCCATGGCGGGCTGGGTCGCAAGCTGCACGACGCGCTGAAGCAATGCCTGGTCGCGATGGGCATCACCAACATGTGTGCGCTCATTGCCGTGCCGCACGATAAGGACGACGAGTACCTGACGCACAACAGCCAGGATTTCCATGCCCATATGGGATATCGCCTGGTGGGTGCCTTTGACCGCTGCGCGCAAAAGTTCGGCCGCTGGTACGACATGTGCTGGATGGAGCTGGTCCTGGCCGAGCGCGTCCCCAGCCAACCCAAACCAACCTGGTTCCCCGACCTCCCCAAACCTACCATTTAGGGACAGGTTTATTTTGGCCGCTTTGTAGCGTCAATTCACCGCGAGAAGTACGGATTCACGCGTCTTTTGATGCGGATGGGCTTAATTTGGCTTCGATTTGGGTCCGTTTGGCTTCGATTCGAACTAAGTGAGTAGACTTTTTGGCGCAGGTCGAGCACAAGGCGTATCTGCCTTAGTAAAACCGACGCTCACAGAGGTGACAGTTTTTGGTGTGCTCGACAGGTCACGAAAAGTCTACTCACTTAGATTTGCGGTACTGGATATTCTGAGCAGGAACAGTTGAGCTTGGACGGCGCGTATTGCCAGGCGATGTTGGCATTTGTGCCATGCTGGCTTGAGATTTAATAAAACCGCAGGTAAAACGTTCATTAGGTACAGTTTGCCTCGTTTGGTGCGCTAGCCGATGGGTTCGGTGTATTTGGCGCGGTCGGTGCGCTGGATGCGCTTGGAGACATGGAGCGGGCGGCCGTCGGTGTCGTAGACGTAGTCAGTGATTAGGATCAGCGCCTGCCCGCGCTCAACGTTGAGCAAAAACGCCTCGTTTTGCGAGGCATAGCACACCTCAAAGGTCTTATGCCCCTGTGCCGGCGCACGATGGAACTCCTGTCGCAGCGTGGCGTAGAGCGAACCGTTGATATCGCGATCGATGAGTGCCTCGAAGCTTGGCGGCAGGTAGGTGGTCTCCAGGCACAGCGGCGCGTCGTCCAGATAGCGCAGGCGGACAAGTTTGACGAGCTTGCTGCCCACGGCGGCGTCAAAGAACTTAGCTATGCTGCCGGCCGCCTTGGCAAAGCCCGAATCCACGGTGCGCGTGGTGGGCTTCATGCCCTGGCCTTCGACCTGCTTGGTATAGCTCGAAAACACCAGGTTGTTCTCGTGGAGCGCGGGCGTGTCGGCCACAAAGGCGCCACGCCCGCGCTCGGTGCGCACCAGGCCCTCATCAACGAGCACCTTAAGGGCGTGGCGCACGGTGCTGCGCGACAGCCCCGATTCGTCCATAAGCTCCATCTCGGACGGCAGCTTGTCTCCGCGTGCGTAGATGCCGGCGGCGATGCGGTCGCGAAGCGTACCCGCCAAGCGCTCGTATTGGGCCAGTTTCTTTTTAGACGAAGCGTTCATGCGATCAACCTGTATCTAACTTGTATGCGTATCTAATCAAGCATGTATTCAATACAACAACAAAACCGCTGGTAGCTAGTTATAGAAAACTGCATCAGCAAAATATCTAAGACAAATATAGCATACAACTAGTCGACATAACCAAAACATGTATGTAACTTGTATGCCATTGAGAGCATCAAACGAGAAGAAAGGCTGATGCACGATGACTACTCAGGAACAGGTTAAGGATGTCGTCTCCCAGGTTTTGGCTGACAAGGCAGACAAGGGCGGCATCAAGCGCGTCGTGTGGATTGGCGCTGGCGGATCCAACGGCGGCAACTATCCTGCCCAGTACTTTATGGAGCACGAGGCCACGCAGGTCGTGAGCTCCAGCTACACCAGCAACGAGTTCGTGCACGCCACCCCGGCCTACGTCAATGAGAACACCCTGGCCGTGGTCGTGTCCATGCGCGGCACCAAGGAGACCATCGTCGCCGCCCAGGTCGCCAAGGACCACGGCGCCAGCACCATCGCCATCTATGTTGACGAGTCCGGCCTCACCGAGGTCTGCGACTACAAGATCCAGTACGACAGCCTGGCCGTCGACGAGTCTTGCATGGCTCGCACCAACTCTGCCGTCGTGACCATGATCGCCATGGAGCTTACGCAGCAGACCGAGGGCTATGCCGAGTACGAGACCGCTATGGCCGCGTTCGACTTGGTCGACCCCATCTATCGCAAGGCCGTCGAGTACACCCGTCCGCTCGCTGCCAAGTGGGCCGAGCAGAACGCCGACAAGCCCTGCATCAACGTCATGGCCCAGGGCCCGCTCTTTGGTGCCGCCTACGTCTTTAGCATCTGCAACGTGCAGGAGATGCTGCAGATCGACTCCTGCACCATCAACACCTGCGACTTCTTCCATGGCCCCTTCGAGATCCTGGACAAGCGCACCTCGCTGTTCCAGCTCATTAGCGTCGGCCGCAGCCGCTGCAACGACGAGCGCGGCATCCGCTTCGTCAACCAGTACGGTGGCGAGCGCGTCTATCAGCTCGACGCCAAGGAGCTCGGCCTCAACGACATCAAGGACAGCGTGAGCGAGTACTTCAACCACCTGATCTTTGCCCCGATCCTCAACAACGTGTATATGCGCGCGCTCTCTGCCGTCACCCATAAGGACTACATGACGCGTCGCTACATGTGGAAGCTGGACTACTAGGGGATAGAGCGGCCTAACAGCTCGATGTCCTCATAAGTTGCGGTGGAATAGTTCTTGCTTGGGGGCTTGAAGCCTCTATTTAGGAACTATTTCACCGCAACCGCCCAGTAATCCGCTGGGGGCGGAGGAAAACGGATCACTTTTCCGCTCACCGATTTGTGTCTTGAAAAATGTATATAACGACTATAACGTAGTACGAAACATATTGGAAACAATACCGAGGAGGCTGCGTTGAAGAAAAGCAATCTGGGCTATGTGCTGGTGCTGGTCGCTGCGCTTATGTGGGGCAGCATCGGAATCTTTGTAAACGGCATCTCGGCCATGGGCGTTTCGTCCCAGAGCATGGCTGCCTTTCGCTTGTTGGTCGGAGCGCTTATCTTGGCGCCGGTCCTGATGTTTATGGGCTGCCGTCCGGGTGAGGGGTCTACCGTGGCTCAGGGTCCGCTAGCCCTGTTCAAAGCAAGCCCCAAAGAGCTCGTTCCCTGTGCGCTTGTCGGCATCGTCGGTTTGGCCGCCGCCAACACCTGCTATTACGAGTGCATGGGCGAGGTCGGCATGTCCACGGCCTCGGTGCTGCTCTACACCTCGCCGGTGTTTGGTGTCATGCTCGGCCGCGTACTTTATCGCGAGGACGTGACCCCCAACAAGCTCGTTGCCATTGTCTTTAACATCGTAGGCTGCGTGCTTGCAGTGACCAATGGCGACCTTTCCGGTTTTCATTTTTCGGTTTGGGGCGTCACGTCGGGCGTGATTGCAGGTCTTTGTGGTGCGTCGCTCGCGGTGTTTAGCCGAATAGCAACCAAGACGGTCCACCCGCTGGCTGTCACGTTTTGGGGCTTTGTTTTTGGCGGTGCGGTTATGGCAGCTATCGCGGCTCCGTGGCCGGATGTCGCCGCGGCAATGTCGCCACAGCTGCTACTGCTGTTCCTTGGCTTTGGACTCATCCCCACAGCCGTTGCTTACATCTTATATATGCAGGGTCTGTCCATGGGGCTCGAGACATCGAAAGTTCCCGTCGTAATGTCATTCGAGACGGTCGTCACCGTACTGGTGGGCATTGGTGTCTACGCCGAGCCCGCCGGCGCGATTAAAGTCCTGGGCATCGTGCTGGTGCTCGCGTCCATCCTGATTATGAACACCGACTTCTCCAAGCTGCGCAACAGTGTGTTTGTCGGTCATGTCATTGAGAGCATGACCTTTAAGCCCAACGCGTGGTGGATCGAAAAATCTCAGGACATGGATCTGTTTAAGGAACGCACCGGCATTGCGCTGGAACCCACCGTACAGGAAAGCCCCTGGTACTTCGTGCGATAGGGGATTGCGCGCAGGGTCTGACCTGGGGTTATCCAGCTAGCGCCGGCCTACCCAGCCCAACGTTTCGAGTACGTTAAACCCGTCAACGGTCGATTTTCACCCGCGAACGGTCTTTATACTAATTAGCAATATAAGCAACGTATAAGACGTTATAATGACCATAACGAAAAGGAGGAGGCAAGATGAATCAGATCATTCTCGCATCTCATGGCGGCCTGGCCGCAGGCGCCAAAGACACGCTCGAGATGGTTCTCGGCGACGTGTCGAACGTCCACGTCGTGTCGCTTGCTCGTGACGACAAGGAGCCCATCACCAATAAGGTTGAGGCTATGATCGCCACGTTCAACGCGGACGACACCGTCTATGTGCTGACCGATATGCTCGGCAGCTCGGTCAACAACAACATGGTCGAGCTTTCCAAGAACGGCACGAAGTTCACGGTGATCAGCGGTTTCAACATCCCGCTGGCGCTCACGCTCGCTATGAGCCCCGTCCCCGTCAAGGGCGCCGAGCTCGCGGCCCTCATCAACGAGGCCCGCACCGGTCTGACCAACCCCAACGCACCGGTCGAGGCCGCCGCGGCTCCCGCCAAGAAGGCCAAGGCGTCCCGTCATAGCTCCGGTCCCGCCAAGATCGTCCTCGCACGTCTTGACTACCGTCTGCTGCACGGCCAGGTCGTCTTTACCTGGACCACCAAGGTTCAGGCCGAGCGCATCATCGTCGTCGACAACGCTGCCGCCAACGATGACATCAAGAAGGGCGCTCTTAAGCTGGCCAAGCCCCAGGGCGTGCGCCTGAACGTCTTCACCGTCGAGCGTGCCCTCGCCAAGATGGACAAGCTCAACACCCTCGGCGAGCGCGTCATGTTCGTCTTTGGCAACACTGCCGAGATGCTGCAGTTCTGCCAGGGCTACAAGCTCGACGCCATCAACCTGGGCGCCACCGCCAACCACGACGGTGCCGATCAGGTCGGCGGCAAGGACAGCTCCGTCTTCCTCGACGCCACCCAGAAGGCCGACGTCAACCAGCTGCTCGACATGGGCATCAAGCTCTACGTCCAGCAGACCCCTACGTATCAGAGCGTCGACATCGACGCCAAGCTGTAATCAACCAGGCTTTTGCCTGACTGAAAGGAGAAGGGTATGAATACGTTCATCAGTGCGGTGCTCGTCGGCCTCGTCGGCGTGTTCTGCATGTGGGACTCCCGCCTGCTCGGTCGTCTTAACTTCGAGCAGCCCCTCGTTGGCGCTACGCTCGTCGGTCTGCTGCTGGGCGATGTGCCCACCGGCCTTGCCGTCGGTGCCGCCGTCGAGCTCGTGTCCATGGGCCTGGTGCAGGTCGGCGCTGCCGTTCCGCCCGATATGGTCCTGGGCGGCATCGTGGCCGCTGCCTTTGCGTGCCTGACCGATGCTTCCGCCGAGACCGCCATGACGATCGCCATCCCGGTCGCCGTCCTGGGTCAGCTCCTCGGCATTGTCTTCCGTTCCATCATCGCCGCCCTCACCCATGTGGCCGATAGCGCGATCGATAACGGAAAGTTCAAGACCGCCTACCGTATGCACATCTGCGCCGGCTCCGGTCTGTACGCCATCATGTACTTCCTGCCGATCTTCCTCGCCGTCTTTGTTGGCACCGACCTGGTTCAGGCCATCGTCAACATGGTTCCCGAGTGGCTGTCCACTGGTCTTAACGTTTCGACCAAGATCATGACCGCCTACGGCTTGGCCCTGCTGCTCACCATGATGATCAAGAAGGGTATGACTCCGTTCCTGTTCATCGGTTTCCTGCTCGCCGCTTACCTCAACCTGTCCGTCATCGCGGTCGCTCTGATCGGTGTGTGCCTGGCTGTCGTCTTCATGGGCTTCAAGTTCAACGGTTCCCATGCAGCCGCCGGTGTCGATTCCGACTACGATCCGCTCGAAGACGACGAAGACTAAGGAGGAACACACTATGGCAACCGCAACCAAGGACGTGTCCCTGAACAAGAAGGTCAGCCAGTTCTTCTGGCGCTCCTGGGCCATCCAGGCCTCTTGGAACTACGAGCGTCAGATGAACATGGGCTTCCTCTACGGCATGGTTCCCACGCTCGACCGCCTCTATCCGGACGAGTCCGACCCCAAGCAGCTCGCTGCTAAGAAAGAGGCTTACCACCGTCACATGGCGTTCTACAACTGCACCCCGCAGACGAGCGCTTTCATCCTGGGCCTCTCCGCCTCCATGGAGGAGGAGTACGCCAAGGATCCCGAGAACTTCGATCCCGATTCGATCAACGCGGTCAAGACCTCCCTCATGGGTCCGCTTTCCGGCATCGGTGACTCCTTCTTCCAGGGCACCATCCGCGTTATCGCCTTTGGCCTGGGCGTTCAGCTGGCTCAGCAGGGCTCCATCATGGGCCCGATCCTGGCCATGCTCATCTCCATCGTCCCCTCTGTGCTGATCACCTGGTTCGCAGCCAAGATGGGCTATCAGGGCGGCCACGAGTACCTGAGCAAGCTTCAGGGCGGCGACCTCATGGAGAAGCTCATGTATGTCTGCGGCATCGTGGGCCTTATGTCCGTGGGCGGCATGATCGCTACGCTGATTGGCGCCACCACCCCGCTGCAGTTCGCTGAGGGCACCGTCGTTATCCAGGACATCCTGGACGGCATGATGCCCCAGATGATCTCCCTTGGCCTCACTGGCCTTATGTACTGGCTCATCAAGAAGAACGTCAACACCGGTTGGCTTCTCGTGATCGCCATCGTGGGCGGCATCGCCCTCTCCGCGGCCGGCATCCTGGCCTAGTCGCGACCAAGCGCCTAACCGCTTTCCCCCGGGGGCCTGCCTGGCATCCCATACCCCAGGCAGGCTTCCATTCCCAAAATGCGACAATGGGACAGTCCCCTTGTCGCATCCTCAACGGACCGGCGACTCGGTCCAAACCACGGTAACCCTGCGAGCGCCCGGCAATGTGGCGCCGCAAAAATCGAAAGGAATGTGTCAGATGTACGAGATCGACCTTAACCTCCCTAAGCAGATCGTCGCTGACGTCCTGTCCAACCACGAGATCCACAGCGTCGCCTTCGTCGGCTGCGGTGCTTCCATGTCCGACCTGTACCCCGCCAAGTACTTCCTGGCCAACAACACGGACAAGCTGAACGTTCAGATCTTCACCGCTAACGAGTTCAACTACGACACGCCTTCCTGGGTCAACGAGCACACCTTCGTGATCACCTGCTCCCTCGGTGGCTCCACGCCCGAGACCGTCGAGGCCAACAAGACCGCCAAGAAGCACAACTGCCCGGTCGTCTCCCTCACCAACAAGGCTGGCTCCGCTCTGACCGTCGACGCTGACTACGTCATCGTTCACGGCTTCCACGCCAACTTCGCTGCCAAGTGCGAGAAGCCCGGCTACGCCATCGCTCTTGCTGTCGAGATCCTTCAGCAGACCGAGGGCTATGACCACTACGAGGACATGATCACCGGCCTCACCAACGTCTTCGAGCTCTGCGAGAACGCCGCTCAGCACTGCAAGAAGCTCGCCAAGAAGTTCGCCGAGGACTTCAAGGACGACAAGATGATCTACTTCATGGCTTCCGGTGCCTCCGAGAAGATGGCCTACTCTCACGCCGCCTTCCTGTTCACCGAGATGCAGTGGATCGACGCCGCCGCCTACAACACCGGCGAGTACTTCCACGGCCCGTTCGAGGTTTCCACCGAGGGTAAGCCCTACGTCTTCTTCATGTCCGATGGCGCTACCCGTCCGATGGACGCCCGCGCCCTCACCTTCCTTGAGCGCATGGGCGCCAAGGTCGCTCTGATCGACTCCAAGGACTACGGTCTGGCCGACGCCGTGCCGGCGAGCGTCATCACCTACTTCAACCCGCTGCTGCACCTCGCCGTTATGCGCGAGTACGGCAACCAGATCGCCGAGGCCCGTCAGCACCCGCTGACCATGCGTCGCTACATGTGGAAGCTTTCCTACTAATCACAAGTAAGTAAACCTTACGGGTTGATTGAGAGGGGATGGGGTTTGCGCCCCGTCCCCTTTTTTGCTCTTGAGAGGAGATGCGTATGATCAAGGCAGTGCTGTTTGATATGGACGGCGTGCTGGTCGATACCGAGTGGTTCTACAACCGCCGCCGCGTGGCGTTTATGGAGGAGAAGGGGTTCCACTTTGACGAGATCCCCGATCTTTCGGGGTCTAACGAGCCTGCCATTTGGGAGGCGCTGGTGCCCGACGATGTTGAGCTGCGCGAACGCCTGCGCGTTGAGTACAAGCAGGTCTATAGCCCGGACCATCCCGTTCCGTATGCCGAGCTGCTCAACGAGCAGACGGAGCCGGTGATGCGTGAGCTGCACGAGCGCGACGTGAAGTGTGCCATCGCGAGCTCGTCCTATCGCGAGCTGATCGATGAGCTGGTTGAGATCGCCGGTATTGCCGACGTGCTGGATTACACCATCAGCGGCCACGAGTGCAGTGCGTTTAAGCCCGACCCCGAGATCTACCTGCGTGCCATGGGGGCGCTGGGGATGGAGCCTGCCGAGTGCCTGGTTATCGAGGATTCGCCTTTGGGGATCGAGGCTGGCAAACGTTCCGGCGCCCGCGTCCTGGCGCTGCGTCCGCACGAGGGCGTTAACCTCGATCAATCGCGAGCCGATGCCGTTATCGATAATCTGACCGACATTTTGGCCGCTTTGTAGTGTCAATCCGACGCGAGAAGCACGGGTTCAAACGTTTTTTGCGGTGGATTGGCTCAATTTGGTTTCTATTTTGATCCGTTTGGCTTCGATTCGGGCTAAGTGAGTAGACTTTTTGGCGCAGGTCGAGCACAATGCATATCTTCCTTTGTAAAACCGCAGGTCACAGGGATGGCGGTTTTGGGTGTGCTCGGCAGATCGTAAAAAGTCTACTCACTTGTAATTTGGGCCTTTGGTCGTGGGGGTTGCTGGTCCCGTTTTGGTTGTCGAGGGAGGTTGAATTGAAGCGTCCCCGCACGCTCCATGCTACAATCGCGGGCATGCCCCACAACCACATCTGCCTTCGAAGGGAGCCTACGTGGCGAACGCCATCAATCAGCTCACGGACCGCGTGCTCGTGCTCGGCCGTCTCACCATCGTCCGCCGCGCCATTACTGCCGTGGCGGTTACGATTTCCGCCGTTCTCCAGACATTCCTGATCCGGGCGTTCATTCAGCCCGCCGACCTGCTTCCGAGCGGTCTCACCGGCGTCGCGGTCCTGCTCGATCGCGTTACCTCGCTGGGCGGCGTTCACATCGACATCTCGCTCGGTATGCTCGCGCTCAACATCCCCGTGGCGCTCCTATGCTGGAGCGGCATTAGCAAGCGCTTCGTCATCTTCTCGATGATGCAGGTCGTGCTCTCATCGCTGTTCCTCAACGTCTTTCACTTCGCACCGTTTTTGGGCGACAAGATTATGCTCATCATTTTTGGCGGCGTGGTCTCGGGTCTGGGCGCTGCCATCGCGCTAAAGTCCGGTGCATCTACCGGCGGCACCGACTTTATCGCGCTGTGGGTCTCCAACCACACGGGTAAGACTATCTGGGGCGTCATCTTTGGTTTCAACTGCTTTATCTTGGCGATCTTTGGCTTTATGTTTGGCTGGGACAATGCGGCGTACTCCATCGTGTTCCAGTTTATTTCGACCAAGACCATCGACAGTTTCTATCGTCGCTACGACCGCGTGACGCTGCAGATCACGACGCGCAAGGCAGACGAGGTCATGACTGCCTATGTTGACCATTTTCAGCACGGCATTAGCTGTGCCGAGGTCATCGGCGGATACAGCCGCGAAAAGATGTACCTGCTGCACGCCGTTGTCTCGACCTACGAGAGTCAGGACATTATCAAGCTGGTATGTGACATTGATCCCGGCGCCGTGATCAATGTGCTCCACACGCTCAACTTTGTGGGCGGCTGGTGGGGCGGTCATGTCGACGAGCCCATGCCCACGGCCGTTCCCGATCCCGACAAGCCCGCACGCATGGCCAGCAGGCAGGCGCGCCTCAGCGAGCAGGATAGCCTGCAGCAGGACGACGGCAAGTAGGGTTTTGGCATTTTGCCGGCCTGGCGCAATCCTGTCCGCTTGAGCCTCCCGAAAGCCTCGTTGCTTTCAGGAGGCTCTCGTTTGCCCAGATAAAACCTACCAAAATGAAGCTGTCGCTTTTTGGTAGGGAGGGTGTATCGTTTTATCATTATGAGGTAACATGAAACTAGACGTTATATACGTATTAGTTATTTCGATATTTCGATAAGAGTGATTAGATATGCCTACGCCCAAAAATGCACCGCTTTACCAGCAGATTTACGACGAAATCAAGGATGCGATCGAGAAAGGTGTTTATGCACCCAAGGAGCGTATTCCGTCCGAGCTTGAGCTAGCCGAGCAGTACGACGTGAGCCGAATTACGGTGCGCCGCGCTGTCGAGGAGCTGTGCTCCGATGGTTACCTGGTTAAGCAGCAGGGCCGCGGCACCTTTGTCTCCACGCCGCACATCAATCGCCAGTTTCACGCCTCGACGCTGCAGACGTTTACCGCGCTGTGTGCCAACAACGGCATGAAGGCCGGTGCACATGTGGTCGATCGCCAGATTGTGCCGGCGCGCCAAAACGAGATGGAGTTCTTTGGCCTGCAGAAGGATGCGCTGCTGCTGCATATCAAGCGCGTGCGTACGGCCGACGGCGAGCCCATCTTTGAGGAGAACATCTTTGTGCCGTTTGACGCCTACCGTGAGCTGTTGACGGCCGATCTTGAGGACAAGTCGATTTTTGCCGAGGTCGAGCGTGTTGGCGGAACGCCGATTGTCTCGGTTGGCTACCGTACGGTCGAGGCCGTTCGAGCTAACGCCGAGCAGGCGGCCGAGCTGGGCATTGCTCCGCACGATCCGCTGCTCAACCTGCGTGCCGGCTTTACCGGTCCCGATGACGAGCCGGTTTTGATGGGTAAGCAGTACTACGTGGGATCGCGCTACGTTATGGTCATGTAGCTCTAGTTGCGCGGTTTTCCAAACCGCGCAACGGCTCGACGCTGCAAGCCCGCCAGAGCGGCAATCTGCCTTTCAACTTCGGCGGCATGACCAGAAGGTCAATGCCGCCTCGTTTCAAGGCACCTTGCTCGCTCTGGCGGGCTTTCGCTGTCCGCGTCAAAACATCGGCGTTGCCAGGCCGGCACTTGGGGACGTTCCTTTTCTGCCGGCACCTGGGGACACTCCTTAGCCGTTGGGGGCGTTCTTAAACGACTAGTCTGGGCGGCGGCCGTGTGCTGCTGTCCGCGTGGCGGCGTATAATCGGCGGCAGATGACTTGGACGTTAGGAAACCATGACCGATAGCATGCAGCAGATGGCGCTTGACACGCTCGGCGCCTATTTTGGCTACACCTCGTTTCGCCCGGGGCAGGACCGCATGGTGGATGCGATCCTTGCCGGTCGCGATGCGCTGGGCGTTATGCCCACGGGCGCCGGCAAGTCCATTTGCTATCAGGTGCCCGCGCTCATGCTACCCGGGATCACCTTTGTGGTGAGTCCGCTGCTGTCGCTTATGGAGGACCAGACCCGTGCGTTGCTCGCGGCGGGTGCGCGACCCAGCTATCTCAACTCCAGCCTTACTCCGGCCCAGCAAAACACCGTGCTCAAGCGGGCGCGCGAGGGCCGCTATCAGCTTATGTACGTGGCACCCGAGCGTCTGCTCGAGCCGCGCTTTTTAGCCTTTGTGCAGGAGGCCGCGGCGGACGGCGGCATTGGCGTGCCGCTCGTGGCCATTGACGAGGCCCACTGCGTGAGCCAATGGGGCCAGGATTTTCGCCCCGCCTACCTGCAGATTCGCGAGTTCATCGATTCCCTGCCGCAGCGCCCTATCGTGGCGGCCTTTACCGCTACGGCGACCGAGCGTGTGCGCGCGGACATTCAGCAGATGCTCGGTCTGCAAAACCCCGCGACGGTGGTGACGGGCTTCGATCGCAAGAACCTCTACTTTGGCTGCGAGGAGATGGGCGACAAGGCCAAGGCAGCGTGGGTGCGTGACTATGTGATCGCGCATTCGAGCGAGAGCGGCATCGTGTATTGCTCGACCCGCAAGACGGTCGATGCGCTGGCAGGCGAGCTTGTCGAGGCACTGGGTCCCAGCGGCATTCGCGTTGGCCGCTACCATGCAGGCATGGGCAACGACGCCCGCCGCCAAAGCCAGCGCGCCTTTATCGACGACGATATTCAGGTGATGGTTGCCACCAACGCCTTTGGTATGGGCATCGACAAGCCCAACGTGCGCTACGTGATTCACAACAACGTGCCCGAGAGCATCGAGGCCTACTACCAGGAGGCGGGCCGTGCCGGCCGCGATGGCGACCCGGCCAGCTGCCACTTGCTGTGGAACGGCAACGATTTTCGCATGCGCCGCTTTCTGATCGATCGCGGCGATGCTGCCGATGAGGCGCTCGACGACGAGCAGCGCGCGTGGGCGCTCCAGAATCGCTACCGCCTGCTCAGCCAGATGGAGGGCTACTGCAATACCACCGGCTGCCTGCGCGAATACATGCTGCGCTACTTTGGCGACGAGGCCGCGGCCGAGCATGCTGCTTCGGCTGGCGCGGGCGGCACCGCTACGGACGAGGTCGAGGGCTGTGGTAACTGCAGCAACTGCCTCACGCAGTTCGAGGTCGAGGACGTCACCGATATGGCCCGCGCCGCTGTGCGTTATGTGGCCACGCGTCCCATGCGCTTTGGCAAGTCGCTCATCGCCGATGTGCTTCACGGCGGCAACACCGAGCGCATTCGCCAGATGCATTTGGACGAGGACTGCGGCTACGGTGAGCTGTCGAGCGAATCGGTCGGGCGCATCAAGGATATCATCGGCCAGCTGTGCGGCCGCGGTTATCTGGCCACCTCGCAGGGGCAGTACCCGGTCGTGGGGCTGGGCCCGCGTGCTGGCGAGGTCGAGGACGAGGCGTTCGCCTTTACCGTTAAGCGTCGCGCGTCCAAGCGCAAGGCCTCGGCCCGCGCCCGCCGTGCGGTGGATCTGCTGCGCGAGGAGGCCGAGCTGGAGCAGCGCCCGCGCGTGGGCGACGATGCCGAGCTGTTCGAGCGCCTGCGCGCCCTGCGCAAGGAGATCGCGGCCGAGCTGGAGATGGCGCCGTACATGGTCTTCTCCGACAAGGCCCTGCGCGGCCTGTGCCGCCTGCGCCCGCAGACGCGCGACGAGCTTATTCAGGTCAACGGCATTGGCGAGAAAAAGGCCGATGCCTTTGGCGAGCAGTTTATGGCGGCGATTGAAGAATTTGAGTCCGAGCATGCGCGGGATGGAGCGTAACGATGGCATTCGATGATAAAACCGGCCGCGCTGACGTGTCCGCCGTGCCGCTGTACCAGCAGGTCATGGATGACCTAAAGGGCGAGATCGCGCGCGGCGTGTACGCTGCCGGCTCGCGCATTCCTTCCGAGATGGAGCTCGCGAAGTCCTACGGCGTGGGGCGCGTCACCGTGCGCCGCGCCATCGAGGAGCTGTCGCGTGCGGGATATCTCAACCGCCAGCAGGGGAGGGGCACGTTTGTGTGTGCGCCCAAGCTCAAGCGCAAGATTCGCCAGAAGGGTGACGTCCAGAGCTTTACTGAGGGTTGCGCTGCCAACGACATGGTGCCGGGTGCGCGTCTGGTGTCGCGCACGGTGGTCGCGGCGACGCACGAGGATGCGGCGTTCTTTGGCGTGGAGCCCGGCTGCGAGCTTATCGTGGTCGAACGCGTGCGCACAGCCGACGGCATCCCTGTCATGCTCGAGAACAACGCCTTTGTGCTCGCCGACCATCCCTACCTGCAGACGCTTGCCGACAAGGACCTCACCGATAACTCAATCTTTGCGCTCGTTGCCGAGCATTCGGGCCGTGCGCCGCTCAAGTCCGACCCCTGCACCGTGGAGATTGCGCTTGCCGATGCTCAAGCGGCCCCACTGCTGGAGGTGCCGGTCGGCGAGCCGCTCTTCTATATGGAGGCGTACTTTACCGACGCCGGCGAGCGCCCTCTGTTGCTCGGTCGCCAAAAGATCGTGGGCTCGCGCTACGTCTTCGACATCTAACGTCCACAGATAGAACAATATAGAACAACTTTGGTGAAATGACTTCACGGGCGTTATTACACGTGTTATAAATAGGACAACATAGAACGACCGCAGGTACGAGCTGTCGTCGTTCAAAACCGCCGCACAAGGAGGGGCATCACCATGAATGCACACGATCTGATTCAGGAAATTATCGAGCGCAAGGGCAAGATTGAGAATGTCTTTTGGATCGCCTGCGGCGGTTCGATGATTGACCTGATGCCGGCCAACGAGCTGCTCAAGCGCGAGGCCACTACGTTTACCTCGACGGTCTACACGGCACGCGAGTTTTGCCTGATGGCCCCCAAGAGCCTTGGTGAGAAGTCACTCGTTATTGCCTGCAGCCACAGCGGCAACACGCAGGAGGTCGTCGACGGCTGCGAGATGGCGCTGGCCGCCGGCGCCGAGGTCGTTGCCCTCACCGACTGCGAGGGCTCCAAGATCGACAACGGCAAGTGGACTACCTGGGTCTATCCCTGGGGCGAGGGCGTGCCGCAGGCCGAGGTACCGCAGGGCATCGGCGCTCTGATCGCCGCCGAGCTGCTTGACCAGCAGGAAGGCTACGAGGCACTCGCCGACATGTACGAGGGCCTCAAGCAGATGGATGCGCTGCTGCCCGCCGCCCGCGAGAAGGTCAACGCCGAGCTGGGCGCCCGCTTTGCCGAGCTCTGCCAGCAGCACAAGTTCTTCTATATCCTGGGCTCCGGCCCCAACTTTAGCCAGACCTACGCCATGGCCATCTGTTCGCTCATGGAGATGCAGTGGCAGCACTGCTGCTACATCCACTCCGGCGAGTACTTCCACGGCCCGTTCGAGGCCACCGAGCCCGGTGTGTTCTACTTTGTTCAGCTTGGCGCGGGCGAGTGCCGCCCCATGGAGGAGCGCGCCCTTGCGTTCCTCAACACGCACACCGATACGATTATGGTGCTCGACGCGCTTGAGTACGGCGTGGGCGACGTGCCCGCCAGTGTGCGTTCGTACTTGGAGCCGATCTTCTTCTACAACATGAGCTGCGAGCTGCGCGCCGCCCGCGGCAAGGTGTTCGACCACAGCCCCGAGATTCGTCGCTACATGGGCATCGAGCAGTACTAGGTACCGGGAAAAGCATTCACCTTCGATTCGCAAGCGAACAGCGTGCGTAAAAAGCGGGCCGCGCCGGTGGGTTTCCGGCGCGGCCCGCTTAGTATCGCGCATAGATTCGCAAGGTTGCGGCAGCCAGCGGCTTACTTGGCGTCGTGGGCCTCGGCGTCCCACCAGTCGAGCTGGGCGATGTTGTCGCGGATGTGCTGGCAGCTCTTGTGGAAGCCCTCGAGCTCGTGCTCGGACAGGTCCAGCGTGTAGACCTCCTCGACGCCCTCGGCACCGATCACACACGGCAGGGAGGTAAAGATGCCCTCCTCGCCATACTGGCCGGTCATGAGCGTGGAGGCCGAAAGCACGACGTGCTCGTTGTGCAGCACGGCAGCGCAGACGCGCGCGGCGGAGTTGGCGACGGCGTACTCGGTGCACTGCTTGCCCTGGTAGGTTACGTAGCCGCCCTTGCGTGCGAGCTCCTCGACCTCCATGTGGTCGAAGGCGTACTTGTCGGGGTTCTCGGCCTGAAGCTCGTTAAGGCTCTTGCCGGCGATGGTTGCGGCCTTAAAGGCGGCCAGCTGGCTAAAGCCGTGCTCGCCGATCATGTAGGCGTCGATGGACTTGGGGCTCACGCCGACCTTTTTGGAGATCTCGGTGCGCAGGCGGGCGGAATCCAGGCCGCAGCCCGAGCCGATGATCTTCTTGGGGTCGTAGCCGGTCAGGTGCCACAGCTCGGTGCACACGACGTCGCAGGGGTTGGAGATGCTTACGAAGATGCCGTCGAAGCCGGCGTCGACGATGCGTTTGGCAAAGGTGCGGGCGGCGTCGGTGGTAAAGAACAGCTCGCCGTCGCGGTTGCCGGCGGCCAGTGCGACCTTGCCGGCGGCGTTGACGATGACGTCGCAGCAGGCAAGCTCCTCGTAGTGGTCGTAGCAGTTGACGATCTTGGTGTTGTACGGGACAAACGAAAGGGAGTCGCGCAGGTCCTGGACCTCGGACGTCACCTTGGCCTCGTTGATATCGCACAGGTACAGCTCATCGGCAATGCCCTGCATGAGCAGACTGTTGGCAACATGTGCTCCTACGTGGCCCTGGCCGACCACACCGATCTTACGCGTCTGGTACATATATGTATCCTTTCGGCCGAGTTTTTCGCGTCGAACCATTGTAGCGTCCTGCTGCCACTTTGCTAGGCTAAAGCGCCATAGATTTTTGGGCATGCCTTAATCTCTACTTTTGGAGTGATTTGGGCCGCTGACGGCATCGCTGGGCGATGTGCTCGCGCGAATGGGGCCGCTCGTTGTACCATAGCTGCAACTGACTCGTAAGGAGCATCCATGCCCATTCGCATTCCAGACGCCCTCCCTGCCGCCGCGCAGCTCGAGAGCGAGAACATCTTTGTCATGACCGAGTACCGCGCGCTGCACCAGGACATCCGTCCGCTGCGCGTACTCATCCTCAACCTCATGCCCACCAAGATTGCCACCGAGACGCAGATCATGCGCAAGCTCTCCAACACGCCGCTACAGGTGGAGGTGGACCTGCTGCGCACCAAAACGCACGAGGCCACGCACGTGAGCGCCGGCCACCTGGAGACGTTCTACCGCACGTTCGACGACATCCGCGACATCCACTACGACGGCCTGATTATCACGGGCGCGCCGGTGGAGCAGATGCCGTTCGAAGAGGTCGACTACTGGCCCGAGCTCTGCCAGATCATGGACTGGTCCACCACGCACGTGCACTCTACGCTGCACATTTGCTGGGGCGCGCAGGCTGGCCTGTACCATCATTACGGTATCCAGAAGTACGACCTGCCGGCCAAGGCAAGTGGCGTGTTCGAGCATTATCTGGTGAAGCCGCAAAGCCCGCTGGTCCGCGGCTTCGATGACCGCTTCTATGCCGTACATTCGCGCAACACCGACGTGCGCCGCGAGGATGTGGAGGCCGAGCCGCAGCTTGAGGTCGTGGCCGTGTCCGACGAGGTGGGCCTGTACATCGTCAAGTCGACCGACAGCCGTCGCTTCTTTGTATTTGGCCACCCCGAGTACGATACCGACACGTTGCGCCTGGAGTACGAGCGCGACGTGAAGCGCGGGCTCAACCCTCAGGTGCCGGCGCATTACTTCCCGAATGACGACCCCACGGCCGAGCCGCGCAACGTCTGGCGTAGCCAAGCTCAGCTGCTCTACACCAACTGGCTCAACTATTACGTCTACCAGACCACGCCCTACGACCTGGCCCGCGCCGGCGAGGAGCACTAGGCTGCCGAGAGACGCGCCGGCATTTAGGCGCTGATGATGTTGGGCAGCGGCAGGTCGTGGGCGTCGGTGGGAACGTCGTCGACGCGCTGCTCGTCAAAGGCAATGCCGATGACGTGGCATGCGGGCGAAACAGTGGGCAGGTAGCGGTCGTAGCAACCGCCGCCGTAGCCCAGACGCGCGCCGGCGCGGTCGAAGGCTACGAGCGGCACGACGATCATGTTGAGAGCGTCGGCAGGCACGATAGGGAAGCGGCTGCTGTCGATGTCCGTGGCCGCGAAGGCCCGCGTGGGGTGGGCGATAAACGGTGCCGCGGATGCATCGTCGGCGGCAACTGCCCGCATACACATGCGCTGGCCACAAGCTGCGGCGTCTGTTGCCGAGAGCATGCACGGATAGGCCACGCGCCAGCCACGTTTGGCGGCAGCTGCGGCAAACGCGGCTGGGTTGACTTCGGAACCCATCGCGGCATAGACGGCAACGGTGTGCGGTGCCGCGGGATCCGAGCGACCCAGTCGCTCAACCAGCCGCGCACAGATAACGGCAGACTTCGCCGCCCGCACATCCAAATCAAGAGCGTCACGTCGGGCAATCACCGCCCGTCGCAACTCAGCCTTGTCCATCCCAACCTCCTCTAGCAAACCTGCCAAAAAGGGACAGGTTTATTTTGGCAGGTTTTATCTGGGCAAACAGCGAAAACCACCACGAAGGGAACACAGGCACCCTCGTAGTGGTTTTGATGGCGACTCGTCTCTATTACAACGCCGCGGCGATTGCTTCGGCCACAAATTTGTTAAGCGATTCACCCTTCTTTGCCGCCGCCAGTGCTGCCTGCTTGTGAAGCTCGGAGCCTGTTCTCACATTGAATGAGCCCTTAAAAGCCCGCTCTGGTTCCTTGCCCTTTTCGGCACAAAACTCAAGGTAATCGTCGACGGCGTCGTGGAAGCATCGCTCCACTTCTTCAACCGTGGAGCCTT
This sequence comes from uncultured Collinsella sp., assembly GCA_900545905.1. Classification (GTDB taxonomy): domain Bacteria; phylum Actinomycetota; class Coriobacteriia; order Coriobacteriales; family Coriobacteriaceae; genus Collinsella. Next base: position 6,479 of record URBA01000002.1, on the reverse strand, counting down.
CAAATACAATTGCGTCCCTAATGCCGGCGACCATACCTGTCAGCACGTGCTGTTCGGCATCGAACTCGACCGGGGCGAAATAACCCTTGTAAGCCAAAACGTTACTCATGGCTGCCTCCGACATCTTGTAGAAATCGAACGATGTTTCGGATGGTTCCCGCCGTCAATTCGTCAGATGGATGGGGTGCGTGCATCACGAACATTCTGCCGTCCGATGGCCTGTAGAAGCGAATGCGCGATCCGGATGTCCTGCCTTTGTTGTCCATTTCAAAGCCATATGAAGCCATAACTATAAGAAAGTCAGCAAATCTATACGTTGAAGGACGGCTAAGCAGCTGGGCGATGAGTTTATCGGTCCGCGTCATCCCGCCTCACATTCTGCAACTATATTCTAGTTGCAATTTCAGTTCGTTGCAAGCACTTCTACTATAGAACATGTGTGCGTATAGAACAAGCGTTCGAATCACCACTGAGAAAGGGGACAGGCACCTTTGTGGTGGTCTGTGCTGTGATGGGCGTCTGCGGCGGTTTGTCTCGATCTGTAACAGTAACTCTGCAAAATCTGACCTAGATGTTACAGATTGAGACAAAGGGCCGGTGCCGTTCGGGGGCGTCTCGACCTGTAACATTTGGAGCCGATATTGCCGTCTAGATGTTACAGATTGAGACAAACCGCCGCGGTGGGCTGCGCCGCCCCACCCAAGCCGCAGAAAAAGGTAGATTTTCAGGCATGTCCCAAAAATCTACCTTTGTGGTTAGCCCAGCAGGTCGACTACGTTAAAGCCGGCGTTGCTCTTGGCGATGACGTCTCGGCCGCCAAAGACGCAGGTGGGCGACTCGGCTGCGATGTGCGTCACGTCGGCGCCGAGCGAGCGCAGCTCACCGGGCGTGGCGGCGAGCATCTGGGCGCGACGCTCCTCGCGCGCATGCGAATCGAGCCCGGCCAGGTAGGTCGTGTTGCGGCGCTTGGTGAGCGCATACGGCTTCACCGGCGCGTCCATGCCGCTCACGCAGCTCACGATAAAGCCTTCAAAGGCGGCCTCGTCGGGCTCAAAGCTGCCAAGCCATGCACCCGCGCGCTTCACGCGCTCAATCGAAGGATCGATCGCCGGGTCGCGGTAGGTGTAGAACGCCGTCTGGCGCTCGCCGGCTGCGCGGAATCCGCAGCCGTACGCACCGCCCTTCACGCGAATCTCGTTCCACAGGTAATCGTAGGAGAGCGCGTTGGCAGCCACGGCCCAGGCGCCCGTCACGTCGATGCCCAGGCGACGCGGGTCGCACGCGCTTGCCGCAAAGCAGATATCGCTGGGGATGACGAAAGCCTCGTGGCGGTCGCGCGGCGTCGGCACCACGAGAGCGTCGCGGCCGGTATCGGCACCATCGCCCGCACCCAGCCCCAAGTCGCCCGCGGCGGCCCAGTACGCGTTAAAGTCCTCATCGCTGCCGGTAAAGCTCGCCAGGCAGCCGTCGGCCACAAAGATGCGGCCTGCCAGCTCGGCAAGCTTGGCACGCAGGCCGTCCAGGCGCTCGTCAAAGTGGTCGAGCAAATCGCGCAGGAACAGGTAGAAGTCTACGCCCGAGAGCTGCTCGCGCACCACGGCCGAAGGCGAGCTGTAGCTCATCGCGCGACCGAGCGCCGCCGAGTGGCCGTTGTTGATAAAGCCCTGCTCAAGCCCAATGCGAATCTGCGTGAGCACGTCGCGCACGCGGTCGGCGTCGGCGTCTGCCAAAAGCGTGCTCGACCATACCTCGCGCGGCAGACTCGCCAGCGCGTCGATCTTCTCGGACAGGGCGCCGGCGCTCACCAGCAGGTAGGGGCGCACGCCGTCCACTTCGGGCTGCGTCATGACTTCGGTCGTAAAGCTCAAAAAGCCGAGCTTGCCAGCGAGCAAGTTGTCGAGTTCCTCGGCCGAGTGCTCGCGCGTGGGCAGCTGCTTAAACAGGCGGCAGAGTAGCGTCACATAGGGCAGGTCCTCAAACGCGACGCAGCTCAGGTCGAAATACTGCATGGCGTAGGCCAGACGGTTGGTGGGGATGCCGTGGCGCAGGCAGGGGATGGGCGCGGTCGTGTCCACGATCAGCGGCGGCTCGGGGCGCGCCTCGCCAATGTCGGACACGCGCAGGCGCGGCAGCGTGGCCTTGGCCTCGGGTGTGTCTTCCGCCTCCTGCGCGGTGCGCAGCGCAGCCGTGCGCTCGACCACGTCGGCCAGCTCGGCATCGGTCATGGCGTCGCGCTCGGCAGCCAGCTCGGCAGCTTCGGCGCCCTCCGAACCCTCGGCGGCGTCCACCGGCACCAGCTCGACCAGCGCCATGTGATCGTTCTGCAGCACCAGCTCGCGCAGCAGGTCCTCAAAATAGCTGCCGTCCAGCTCGCTACGCAGCTCCTCGTACACCGGGCCGTACTTGAGCGCCAGCGTCGCGGCGTCGTCATCGTAGAGCCACGTGCTCAGCGCGTCGCACGCAATGGCCACGCCGTCGGCGATACCGTAGTCGCGCTGGCGCAGGTCGTATTCGTTGCTGCTGATGATGGCTTCCAGGCGCTCGCGCGGAACGCCATGTTCGCATAAGTCGCGGCAGGCGTCCTGGAACACGCGGCGCAGCTCGCGCGCCACGCCGGGCTGCGCGTTTTGCAACATGATGAGCTCGTAGGGCTGCAGGCTCTCGGCCGCCGTGTAGCTCACCACGTTGCCGCCCAGGTCGGCGGACAGAATGGCCTTCTTAACCGGCGCTTCGTTGGAGCCCAGCAGTGCTTCAAACAGGATATCCGCCGCGATCGTGCGTTTGCGGTCGAGCGCGTTGCCCAGCACCAGGCCCAGGCCCACCAGGGCGTTCTCGGGTGTGGTGGCCATCTCGACGCGCTTGTACTCGCAGGTCACGGGCGCCTGCACGCCCAGCGGATTGGGCGCCATCGTGGACGGGTCCTCGCCGGCGGCGACGGCAGCGTCCATGCGGCGGCTCGCGGCACTCGGCTGCGACAGATAGCGCTCGTCCAAAAAGGCCAGGGCGCGGTCCACGTCCAGGTCGCCGTAGAGCGTTATATAAGAGTTGGAAGGATTGTAGTGGCGCGCGTGCGTGTCCAGGAACTGCTCGTAGGTGAGCGCGGGAATCGCGCGCGGGTCGCCACCGCTCTCGTGTGCATAGGCGGTGTCGGGGTAGAGCGCGGCGTTGACGGCGTCGTCCAGCACACTCATGGGGTCGGACAGCGCACCCTTCATCTCGTTGAACACCACGCCGTTATAGCGCAGCGTGCCCTCGCGCAGGCTCGCGGAGCCGCCGTCGCCCTCGCCCTCGACGCTCTCCGGCAGGTCCAGCTCGTAGTGCCAGCCCTCCTGCTCAAAAATGGTCGGCTTGGTATAGATGGCCGGGTTGAACACCGCGTCCAGGTACACGTCCATCAGGTTGTACAGATCCTGCTCGTTGGTGGTGGCAACGGGGTAGATGGTCTTGTCGGGGTAGGTCATGGCGTTGAGAAACGTCTGCATGGAGCTCTTGATCAGGTCGACAAACGGCTCCTTGACGGGGAACTTAGCCGATCCGCACAGCACCGAGTGCTCAAGAATATGGAACACGCCGGTGGAATCGGCCGGCGGCGTCTTAAAGCCAATGGCAAAGGCCTTGTTTTCGTCGTCGCACGCCAGGTACAGCAGGCGAGCGCCCGAGGCGGTGTGGCGCAGCACGTAAGCGTCCGAGTCGAGCTCGGGCACGGTCTCACAGCGCTCGACGGCAAAGCCGTGGCAGGTGGTGCCGGGTACCAGCAGCGCGGCGGCAGCGGCGCGCGGGTCGGTTGAGGTGGTGGGCATATGCAGTCTCCTTTGACGCCCCAGCGGGGGCGAATCGAGTCGAATCCTCGAGAGTATACCCATATGGGGCCGCGGCTCTGCGGCGAACTGAAGACGATGCCGGCGGAATGGGTAAAGGCCCCGCGTGACCGCCGCGCGAGCGTGGAAATTCGGACACACGCCAAACGAGAGTGGATATTCGGACGGACGAGCGAGGATTTCCGGACACCTATCGAACGAGAGTGGATATTTGGACGGAATCTGCCGCAAAAGCCCCAAAAACCGTCCAAATATTCACTCTCGATATCCGACCGTCCGAAAATCCTCGCTCGTCCATCACTCGCGTATCTCTCGTCTCTCATTCGTCTCTAATATGAGAGATGACAGGAAGATGAGAGAAAAATATGAGAGATAACTGAGCAGCAAAGAGGTAGGCAATCATGGTATTGTCTCAATACCGATTGTTCTACCAGCAAAAATATGTATAAATGAAGCAAATGGTAGACATTCCATCTCTATCTATCTCTTATCTCTAAGCCGAGAGATAGAGAGATAAATGAGAGATAATTACGAGAGATAACTGAGAGACGAGGGAAATCTATCCGCGGCATTCTCCGCAGGACCGAGCGAAAGGACGTGCAGATGAACGAAAACGAGCTGACCGGTCTGCTTGAGTCTTTAAGGCGTATGGGCTCGGATGATCTTAACGTCGAAGTGAAGGAGAGCGCCACGACGCTTTCCCGCGACGTATGGGAAACGGTGAGCGCATTCGCGAACACTGCCGGCGGAATCATCGTGCTCGGAGTGAGTGAGCGCGCAGGTTTTGTCCCGGTTGAGAACTTCGAGACCGAGAAAGTGCTCAACCAATTTGTGTCAGGCATGGGTGATGCGGGCGGTCGAGGAAAGCTGGCCAATCCGCCTAAATACACGATCGAGCGAGTGGAGCTTCAGGGCGTCATCGTTCTCGTCATTACCATTGAGGAGCTCGATCCGTCGAGCAAGCCCTGCTATGTCATAGAGCGGGGCGCCCAGGGCGGCAGCTACAAGCGCATCGATGACAAAGATGTGCCGCTTTCATCGACCGAAGTCCTGTCCTTGTCGTCGTATGAACGAACGAGCCCCAGTGATCGCGATGCAGTGCCGGGCGCGGGCGTGGGCGACCTCGACGAGGCCCTGATTGGCCGCACGATAGAGCGTGCTTTCTCGCTGACGCCCCGAGCTATGCGCGGCGCGACGGACAAGAAAACAAAGCTGGAGCGCCTGAGTTTCCTCGACTCCCAGGGTAATGTGACTAAGGCCGGGCTCCTGGCTGCGGGCACCTACCCTCAGCAGTTTTATCCCAAGCTCTTTATCGATGTGGCGGTCCATGCCGGAACGCAGAAGGGCGCCGCGGGTTCGTTGAGGTTCATGGACCGCACAATCTGTGAGGGAACGTCGGGCGAGATGATCTCGGATGCTGTCGTGGCCGTCGCCAAGAATTTGCGGCGAACCTCGACCGTCCAAGGCGTCTCGCGTGTCGACTCGCTTGAGATTCCCGAGGAGGTTCTGCGCGAGGCAATCGCCAACGCCGTAATCCATCGAGAATACGGGGATCGGTTCTGTGGACAATCGATTGCCGTCGACGTCTTTGACGATCGTGTCGAGGTGACGAATCCTGGCGGCCTTTACGGGGGAAAGACTCGCGAGAACTTGTTTGACGGCAGCTCCCGATGCCGTAACGCGACGCTTGTGAAGCTCATGTCGATTGTCCCGCTGCCGGATGGCGCAGGTTCGCCGGCTGAGGGCAATGGCTCGGGCATCCCGATGATGATCGATGCCATGCGCGCGCATGGTCTGGCCGAGCCCCTGTTCTGCCCGGGATTCGATCGGTTCAAGGTCGTACTTTACCGTTCAAAGATCGAGCCGGTCGATCATGGCGGGGGCTTAATTGTGACGGCACTCAAACACTACGGCGAGCTGGGGACGCGCGAGCTGGCAGAGCACACAGGGCTCACAATTTCCCAGGTTAGGTCGCGCGTCAACGCGCTCATTGCTCAAGGCGAGCTTGAGCCCACGGCGCCGGCGACGAGCCGCAACCGCAAGTATCGACTGTCGGAGCGCGTGGGATAGATGCGTTAGTGGACGAGGCGACCCAATAATCGACCCTCGATTGGCGTCCATTAAGGTAAAGCGGTTGTTGCCCAGTCGACGGTGATGCTAAAGACTCGGCTTACGCCGGCATGGCCCCGAACCCGTCTATCAAGAACAGCCTAAGAACCAGCTTGATGACATATCCCGGTTTGACTTCTGCCGCGTCAAAGACGTGGCGCTCGGCGAGCTCGCTGCAGTATGCATAGATGTTGCGGATAAGGTCCGCGCCCGAAAGCGTAAACATGTAGCCTGCGTCTGAAAGCGCATTGGGTGCGGCGGGCAACTTGGCTGTGCGGCAAAAGGTCAACAGGTCGGGCGTCATAACGTCCTGGTAGCCAAGATGGCTGCCGTCTTCTTGTGCGGCGAGTTCCAGCTGGTGTACTCGATCCAGCGCCGCTGCCAGCACAAAGCTCGGTGTGGGAGCATTGACGTCCTGAGTGGTCGCCACAAGCCTGCCCGCCGCCTGCGTGACAAGCCAAGCGACCTCGCGCTGGCAACGCACGGCCTTGCGCGTAACCGGCTTGATGGACGAAGAAGAAACGCTTCCCTTAGGCGGATTCGAAGCAGCCA
>URBA01000001.1 GCA_900545905.1 uncultured Collinsella sp. | reverse complement strand
AAACATATAAACAAACTCATCACAGATGAGCACATATCACAAAGCAAATGACAGTGATTATCCTACGTTGAACCGCAACAACTGTCAAATAAACGCACCCGGCACGGCGCCAATCAAGCGGTGAACGGCAGGGGCGTAACGGGTGAACGCTTACACGGCGCATTCCTCGCTTGAGGCATCGAGGCGCGCCTTAACGGCATCGGCGGCGATGTGATACGAGAAGCCTTTACCCATCAAAAATCTGACGAGCTTTTCGAATGCACGTACTTCGGGAACGCGACGTTTAGCGAGCAAAGCCGAAGCGCGGGCCAAGTCATCATCCACGGCAAAATAAGCCTCGGGATACCCGGGGATATCGTCAAGTACGACATGACGGCGCTTGAGTTCAACCTCGATCTTGCGCTGTCCCCAGCCGCGACGTTTGCGTTCTTCGATAAAGTACGAACAAAAGCGGTTCTCATCCAAAAAACGATACTCGGTCGCTCGAGCAACCGCAAAATCGATCGCAGGCTGTCGAAAGCCATAGCGCGCCAACTTATCGCGCACCTCGCCCGTGGCATGATCGCGGCGCGAAAGCATCTCGGTCACCATGGTGAGTGCACATTTACGTTCGATAAGCTGCACCGCCTCGCGAAAGTCATCCCAATCACAGGGAAGGTCGGGGCGGTTCTTAACGTACAGGCGCGCCACGCGCACGGGAATCCAAATGGAACGTTCGAAACCGCCCTCAAGATCGCAATCGATATGCGCGCAGGGCTTTTTAGACGCATAACCGCTCGAGAACGAGGAAGCCGCCTTCTTATCGGGAAAGACGACCGTGGCCTCGGTCACCGTATACGACATGTCGGCATCCGCTACTCATCGTCATCGTCGAGCATCGCGGAGCCATCGATGGCGTACAGCTCATCAAACTCCTCGGGGGCGGGCTGGTCGGTCAACTCAACCTCGGAGGGGGCATCATCGTCATACTCAAGGCCGCAGGCAAGGCGAACCTTGTGCTCGATCTCGTCGGCGCAATCGGGATGCTCCCGCAGGAATGTCTTGGCGGCCTCGCGACCGTTGCCGAGCTTATCCTCGCCATAGGCAAACCAGGACCCCATCTTTTTGCAGATGCCGCACTCGACGGCCATATCCAGAATCGAGCCCTCTTTAGAGATGCCGGTGCCGTACATGATGTCAAACTCGGCCGAACGGAACGGAGCCGCCACCTTGTTCTTAACGACCTTGGCACGCACGCGATTACCGATAACCTCGTCCTTGAGCTTGATGGTATCGATTTTGCGAATATCGATTCGCACGGAAGAGAAAAACTTGAGTGCGCGGCCGCCCGTGGTGGTCTCGGGGTTGCCGAACATGACGCCGATTTTCTCGCGCAGCTGGTTAATGAAGATGCAGGTCGTGTTGGACTTGGAAAGCGAGCCGGCGAGCTTGCGGAGCGCCTGGCTCATCAAGCGAGCCTGCAGACCCACCGTCGTGTCACCGATCTCGCCCTCGATCTCGGCACGCGGAGTCAAGGCGGCTACAGAGTCGACAACAATGGCGTCGATGGCACCGGAGCGCACAAGCATATCGACGATCTCGAGCGCCTGCTCGCCCGTATCGGGCTGGGAAATGAGGACCTCATCGATATCAACACCGATACGCGCGGCATAGGTGGGATCTAGCGCGTGCTCGGCATCGATAAATGCAACAACGCCGCCCATGGCCTGCGCCTCTGCAAGGATCTCGAGTGAAAGCGTTGTCTTACCGGAGGACTCGGGGCCATAAATCTCGACGATACGGCCGCGCGGCACGCCGCCGATACCCAAGGCGGCATCGAGCGCCAGAGAGCCCGTCGGAATAGCCTCGACCTCGAGCTCGGGACCGCCGTCGCCATACCTCATAATAGAGCCCTGGCCGAACTTCTTCTCAATCTCGGCCTTGGTGGTGGCGATCATCTCATCGCGCTCTTTACCCGTCGTGCGTGCATGAACGGTACGTACGGGACCTGAATTCTTGGCCATGAATAGCCCTCCTCTTAACAACCTGAAACGATAATAAACGAACGGCTGTTCGTGGTCAACCGTTCAGATTCATCATATGTACCCGACCATTCCAAAACCCGACCAAACGCCGACCAATCACCGACCAAACGCTTGACCACGCCAATCACAAATAGAGGTGCACGAATAAATTTAGGCCTTATACCAGCGCAAACACCAATTCCGTCAAAGGTCCCTATCTCCACAATTAAGGGGCCCTAAGGCCCCTTAAACCATGTCTATTCCATAGAATTGAGCACGCGAACAATGCGCTCCAAAGCCTCCGCGACCGCATGAGCACGAACGCACGACCGATCGCCCTCGTAATGACAGCGCGCAGACTCGACAACCGGCGCTCCCCCATCGGCCGCGCGATACGCCCACCCAATATAGAACGTACCGGCGGGGTCTTGCTCGGTGCCACCACCGGGCCCAGCGTAGCCCGTTGCGCTTACGGCTATATCGCTCTGATAAAGCTCCAGCGAGCCTGCGGCCATCTCGCGAGCCGTCTGGTGCGACACGGCGCTAAACCGATCGAGCGTTTCCTGTTTAACGCCGAGCACGCGATGTTTGATCTCATCGCAGTAGGTCACCGCGCCACCACGAAGCACCGCCGAGGCACCCGGGATATCGGCAATCGTCGAGGCAATCATACCCGCCGTCAGCGACTCCGCCGTCGAGACCGTCACACCACGGGCACTCGCGCGCTCGACAATATCGCGCGCCAGTTCCTCGTTGTTTGCGGCGATTAGCAAATAAGACTCCGTCATACCCACCAGGACCTAGACCGAAAAGACGATCTTGCGACAGTTCCAGAAGTACTGGGCGCCCGAGACAATGGTCAAAATCACGGCGATGACGTACAGGAAGCGCGACACCGAATAGACACCGAGCAGCAGCGACACCGACCCCAGCTGGAGACCGGCCATCGCAAAGACGCACAGATAGCCGCAGATGGAGACCATCGTGGTCGCCGTCTTATACTTGCCGAGCTTATCGGCGGCAACGACCACGCCGGCAGCGCTCGCGACCATGCGAAGGGCACTCACCAGCAGCTCGCGGAACAAGATGATGAACACGGACCACACGGTCACCGCGCCAAAATCCAAGAACAGCAGCAGGGCCGAGAACACCAGCAGCTTGTCGGCGATGGGGTCCAAGAACTTGCCGAAATCGGTGATCTCGTTGCGCGAGCGCGCCAGATAGCCGTCGACCTTATCGGTGCACGACAGGATCACATACAAAATGAAGGCAGCGGCGGCGAGCGGGCCGTCAAAGGTGCTCCAGTCCGTACCGGCAACGCTCGCCTGAGACAGGGCCGAGACGATCATGAACACCGGGATAAAGACGATGCGAACGCACGTCACGATGTTGGCGGGCGTCCAAACACTCGTCAGTTCCTTATTGCTCTCGTTTGCCACAACGCTCTCCTACTCCACAACATGACCGATAAGCTCATAGCAGAAGCTATCGGTAAACTCGACGGTCAGAATATCGCCCACGGACGCCTCGCTGGCATCCAGATGCACCGCGCCATCGGAATCGGGCGCCTGGAACCAGGCGTGACCGATCAGCTCGGCGCCGTCCTCGGTCTCCTCGATGCCATCGACGATCACCTGGGCGCGCTCACCCACATGGGCTGCCGTGGCGGCAAAACCAAGCGACTCGGCCAGATCCATGGCCTCCTGGGCGCGCTCGAGCTTGACCTCCTCATCGACCTGGCCCTCCATCTTGGCGGCTAGGCTGCCCTCCTCACGCGAGTAGGCAAAGACGCTCGTGTAGTCAAAGCCGACGGTGTCCATAAAGTCAATAAGGTCGCGGAACTCGTCGTCGGTCTCGGTCGGGAATCCGACCATGGCCGTAGAGCGAATCACGATGCCGGGGATGCGCTCGCGAAGGTCGCGGAACAAATCTTCGAGCTCCTGGCGCGAACCGGAGCGACGCATGGCCTTGAGGATGCGGGCGTCGCAGTGCTGCACGGGGATATCGATATAGGGCAGCACCTCAGGCGTATCGCGAATCGTCTCGATAAGCTCGTCGGTCATACCCTCGGGCTGCAGATAGAGCACGCGGATCCAGACGTTGTGCGGACGCACGGCCTCGGCGACGGCACGCAGCAGCTGCGCCAGATTGCGCGGCGAGCCCTCGGCGACGTCCTCGTCGGCAAAGTCGGTACCCCAAATGCCCGTGTCCTGGCCGATCAGCACGATCTCGCGCACACCGCCGGCAACCAGGTCGCGAACCTCGGAGATAATGCTCTCGGCATTTCGCGAATGATAGCGACCGCGAATGTAGGGGATCATGCAGAAGCTGCAAAAACGATTACAGCCATCGGAGATCTTGACGTAGGCAACGGCACCCTCAACGGTACGCTTGACCTGCGGGATATAGGCCGCGATCTCGCGCTCCACGCCCAGTACGCCATCGATGACAGAGACGATACCGTCTTCCTCATCGGCCTTCACAAAGGCAGCGACCTCAGGAAGCTCGTCGGGCAGGTCGTCGCCGTAACGAGACGGCACGCAACCGCACATGACGATGGGGCAGGCGCGAACGCCGTCCTGCACCTCGTTGGCGAGCTCGAGCGTGGTCTCGATGCTCTCGGACGTCGCCGAGGCGAGAAACGAGCACGTGTTGACGATAGCGATATCGGCATCCTGCGGATCGAATGCCTCCTCGTAGCCCGCAGCGGTCAGCAGCGAACGCATGCGGTCGGTATCGACCTCGTTCTTAGCGCAGCCAAGCGTGATGTAGAGTACGGAACCCAACGGAGTATCCATATTGGAGAACGGTCCTTTCGAGTAAATTAGCGGTAGTTGGTAAACTGCAGCGGCTGACCGTAGTCCTGGTCGCGCAGGAACTGGATCACCGTCTGAAGCGCGTCCTTAGAGGCCGAGATAACGCGCAGCTTATCGGCCTCGATGGTCACCTTGACCTTGAGCTTTTGATCCTTGATGTCCTTATTAATCTTCTTGGCGGTCGCTTGGTCGATGCCTTCGACGATATGGCCGAGCACGCGCACGGTACCGCCCGAAGCCGCCTGCGGCGCGTCCCAGGAGACAGCCTTGAGGTCGATGCCGCGCTTGATGAGCTTAGAGCTCAGCACGTCGACGATCTGCTTGGAGACGAAATCGGCCGGGGCATTGATCGTAAAGAGCTTGTCGCCCTTCGAAAGCTCGATGGAGGCGCCGGAGTCCTTGAGGTCATAGCGCTGAGAGATCTCGCGAGTGGTCTGCTGGAAAGCGTTATCGACCTCCTGCATATTGACCTCGGACACAACGTCGAAGCTGGAATCTTTAGCCATGGTTCTTCCTTTCGGTACGGGGAGCCTTAGTAGCTGTCGTACGAATAGTCAACTAATCGTTTGCTGCCTGGCCGTCGGATGCCGTGTCGGTGCCGTCGGCAGACTGAGCATCGGCGCCGTCGGCAGACTGGGCGTCGGTGCCGTCGGCAGTATCGGTGCCGTCGGTACCCTCGCCGTCCTTGGAGTCTGTGGACTCCTTCTTGGGAACGGTAATGGTCACGCGCGCCACGCCCGATGTCTTGGTGTCATAGCGGACCTTTTCACCGTTCTTGGTAACCGTGACATCGGAGGGCTTGGACGTGGTGATCTCGATCGAGGACTCGGGCGTGTACTCCTGCTCAAAGGGACCGGTCGCCTGGGCGCCGTAGACCGATTTGCCGTCGACCTTGACCTCAATCCAGGCGGTCTTGCCCTTGGCAACGGAAACCTTGACCTTGATGACCTCGTCCTCTTCCTTTTTTACCGTCGCCATGGTGGCATCGGAATCGGCAGAATCCGTCGCATCGTCGGTGCCTTCATCCTCATCAACGGATTCGGTCTTCTTGGAAGACTTCTTGGTCGTCGTCTTGGTGGCCGCGGGCGTCTCGGGCGTCGGCTCGGGTGCAGAAGAGCCGCAGCCACGCAGGAGGACCACGATGAGCAAAATCAGCAAAAGTGCCACGGCACCGATGCCGGCGTAGATGATGCGCGGATCGAGACCATTGTTCTGAGGAGCACGTCCACCGCCGCGTCCGCGATTGGAGCCGCCACGGCCATTCCCCTGCGGCATACGGCCGCGACCGCTATCGGGACGACCACGATAGCCGCCCTGGCGCTGCGAGCCACGCTGGCCCGAACGCGGCGCAAGCTCACCACGGTTCTGATAGCCACGCTGGTCAGAGCGAGGCGCCGAAGAGCGCTGACCGTAAGGCTGCGATTGGGAACGGAGGCGCGGCGTCACCTGCGTGGTATCGGCGTCGGCATATCCACCGCGGGAACGCCCGGCAGAAACTCCGCGATAACCACGACCGGAGTAGCCACCGTCGCCGTAACCGGCGCGAGGATCGCGACTCAACCCGCGAGCGGCGGGAAGCGCGCGGTCATCCGGCATGGGCGTACTGCGAAAGCGATCTCGCTGAGAACGAATCTCCTCGCTAGAGCCCGTCTCGGTGATATAACCAGCCTGCGGAGGACGCTGGCCGTACCGCGTCGAGCGTCCTCCCTGAACCATCAGAAAGCGGCCGTTATCGACCGACGAACGCGAGTTAACGTAGCCGGCAGCATCCTGAAAACGACCGCCCTGCTGCGAGGTCTCGCGTTCATATGCCATGAGGTCGTCAAAATAAGCGTTGACGACCTCGCGCGGGTTAAGCCCCAAAAAACGAGCGTAGCTCGAAATCATGCCCTGCGCATAGCCACGCGGGGGCATCGATGCAAAGTTACCGGTCTCGAAAAACTCGATGATCTGCGGCCTGATTTTGATGGTGTTGGCGACCTGCTGGATGGAAAGGCCCATCCGGCGACGCTGCTCGAGCAGCATGTCACCAAAGCGTGCAGCCATCAGAATCCTCCAAACTCACGATCTTCACGTGCCATTTCGGCGTCGACAGACTCCAGCGCGGCAAGCCCCTCCTCATCCAGCAGGACCTCGCGCGGCTTAGAGCCGTCGGGTGGGCCGACGACACCCTTCTCTTCCAGCATGTCCATAATACGCCCGGCACGCGCATAACCAACCTTAAGGCGGCGTTGCAGGCCAGATGTGGAGCCAAGCTGCGATTCCACCACAATATGGGCGGCCTCCCAGATAAGCGGGTCGTCATCTTGCGGCTCGGCAACGCCCGTGCGAACAATGCCGCCGCCACCAGCCACAGACATGGAAGCGGGCGCCACAGCAGACAGAATCTCCTCGTGATAGTCGGGCTCGCTTTGCGACTTAACGAACTCGACGATCTCGTTGATCTCATCGTCCGAGACAAAGCAGCCCTGGATACGGCGGGGCTTGCCCCAGTCGACCTTGGAGAACAGCATGTCGCCCAAACCAGTAAGCTTTTCGGCGCCCATCTGGTCGATAATGACGCGGGAATCGATGCCCGTAGCCACGTTAAAAGCAATACGGTTGGTGATGTTGGCCTTAATAAGGCCCGTCACCACGTTGGAGCTGGGGCGCTGCGTAGCCACGATAAGGTGAATACCGGCGGCGCGGCCCAGCTGGGCGATACGGACGATCGAGGCCTCGACATCCTTGCCGGCGACCATCATCAGGTCCGAAAGCTCGTCGATGATGATGACCAGGTAGGGCATCTTTTGCGGTGGGTTATCGTAATGCTCAAACTCGCCGGCGGCCTGCTTTTCGTTATACGTCGAGATCTTGCGAACGTTGAGGCGCTCGAACACCTTCAGGCGACGCTCCATCTCGGACACGGCCCACTGAAGTGCACTGGCAGCCTGCTTGGGCTCGGTCACCACGGGCACGTAGAGATGCGGCAGGCCGTTATAGCCCGCAAGCTCGACGCGCTTGGGATCGACCATGATCAGGCGAACGTCCTCGGGAAGAGCGCGCATGAGCAAGGTCGTGATGATGGAGTTGATCATGACCGACTTACCGGAACCGGTGGTACCGGCAATCAGCAAGTGGGGCATCTTAGCGAGGTCGGCGACAACCGGAGTGCCCTCGGCATCGCGACCGATGGCCAGCTCGAGCGGGCCACCCTTCACATAGGGAAGCACGTCGCCCAGGTTGACGTTCTGACGCTTGCGATTGGGGATCTCGATGCCCACGAGCGAGGTGCCGGGAATCGGCGCGAAAATGCGCACCGACTGGGCGGCAAGCGAAAGCGCGATATCGTCCTCGAGGCTCGAGATCTTGCTCACGCGCTCGCCCTCGCCGGGCTGCAGCTTAAAGGTCGTGACCGTGGGGCCGGCAATCCAGCCGACGACGCGAGCGCTACGGCCAAACTCGAGCAGGGTAGACTGCAACGACTCGGCAGTCTGTTCCAGTTCCTTATCAGAAGACGCGGAGGACGCCGACTGCGGATTGGCGTGCAGGATTTCGAGCGGCGGGAGCTTGAGGCCGTCCTCTTGTTCGCCCTCGACACCGGCAGCAGTACCGTCCGCTCCCCCATCACCGGCTGCAACAGGAGCAGCTGAAGTCGTAGAGCTGGAGGCATCGGCAACCTTGGGATGCTTTAGGAAGTCGGGAATCTGCGGAGCTGCCGAAACGGGATTCACGGCAAACGGCGGTTCTGACTCGTCAGCATTGTCCGGGTCGTCTTCTATCGAAAACTGTCCGGTGACCTGTCCTGCCTTGGCACGGCGACGCGGCAGCAAGGTTGTCTTGGCGGTCTCGAGCGGAGTCTCGTCGTCCTCGTCATCGCCCTCGGTGAGTTCGATTTCGCTATCGGACCAAGACGGGTCGGGCTCGCTCGTGTTGAGCTTGGGCGCGGCCTTGCCCTTCTTGGCATGACGACGCGGCAGCAGCGTGGTCTTAGCGCGCTCGGCCTCCACGGCCTCGGACACGTCGACAAACGGGTCATCGTCCTCGACGTCATCCAAAACCGGGTCGGCATCGCCTCCCATGACCGTGGTCACCGCGGCATCAGTTCCCTTCTGGCGCAGAATGCTCAGGTGCGGACGGGCGACGCCGGGAACCGACAGGGCCTCTTCGTCGCCCCACGGGCTCACATTGACATCGGCACGACGGCGCTCGGCAAAATCGGCGGCGCGATCGCGTGCGGAGCGCAAAACGCCGCCCACCGAAAAGCCGATAATGACCAGGCCAACGACGACAAGCCCAAGCAAGACAACCATGGCAATAGGTTTACCCAGGGCGTTTTGCAAGGTACTTGCGATAAAGGCGCCAATGTATCCGCCCGACGCAGATAGGTTTTGCGGCGTAAACATGAGGTCGCACGAATCGCTCGTGCCCGGCACCATCAGCGACAGGATAGAGACAATGGCCACAAACACCACGGCGCCACCCGCGACCGAGCGAATGTTGAGCGGCGAGTCCTCACCCAAAAAGAGCGTGGCGGCAAACAGCAAGATGACGATCGGCAGCACGTAGGCGCCCAGGCCAAAGCCAAGGTGGTAGAAACCGGCAACCGCAGCTGTCACGGGCGCCGTTGCCGGGGAAATCACAGCAATAAAGGACGCAATCGCCAAAACGGCAATGACCACGCCGGCGATATCGCGATTGGCCGAAGGCTCGACCAGGGGCTCGAACTCATCGAACTCGGACTCGTGGCCCTTATTGGCACGCAGATGGGAACCGGCACCCTTAGCAGATGCCGGTTGGTTGTTGGCTTTGTTGCCTTTGGCGTTTTGTGCAGATCCGCGCGCCAAACTAAACCTCCATGACGACCGGGATGATCATCGGACGGGTGCGCGTACGGCTCCAGATAAAGTTGGAGAGCGAATCGCGCACGGCTTTGCGAATGGCATCGGAGCCGCTGCTGGTAAAGGTAAACTTACCCTTCTCGATCGTTTTCATGATGGCTGCTGAGGCATCCTCGGAGAACTGGTCGTCGATGGCAAACGAAACACCGCGGCCCGAGAACTCGATAGCCTCGATCTTCTTATGCTTGAGCGAGACGATGGCAACGGCCGTGACCATACCGTCATTGGCGAGCTTTTGGCGATCGCGCAGGACAATGGGGTCGGTGTCGCCGATGCGCAGACCGTCAACATAGACGACGCCGGACTCGACGGGCGTACCGCGCTTGACGATACCGCCACGCATCTCGAGCGTGTCGCCGTTATCGAGGATAAAGATGTGATCATCCTTGATGCCCATCTTACGAGCAAGCTGGGCATGGGCGCGCAGATGCACGGCCTCGCCGTGAACCGGCATAAAGTAGGTGGGCTTGGCCATGGCCATGAGGAGCTTGAGTTCCTCCTGGCTGCCGTGCCCCGAGACGTGAACGAGGGCGCGGGACTTATCCCAGACGTCGCAGCCAAGCTTGGCCAGGCTGTTGACGACCTGCTGAACGGCCTTCTCGTTGCCGGGAACGGGAGTTGCCGAGAGAATGACGGTATCGCCTTCGTGGATAGAAAGCGTCTTGTGCTCGCCGTTGGCCATGCGGGACAGGGCCGACAGCGGCTCGCCCTGCGAACCGGTGCACATGACGACGATCTTGTCGTCGGGCAGGTTATCGATATCGAAGGCATCAATGATATCGGCATCGTCGATGTTGAGGTAGCCCAACTCGCGCGCCACGCGGGTGTTGGTGAGCATGGAACGTCCAGTCACGACGACCTTGCGGCCGCACTTGCGGGCGGCGTCGCAGATCTGCTGCAGGCGATGGATGTGGCTCGAGAACGACGCGACGAACACGCGACCCGGGGCGTTCTTGATGGCATGCAGCAGGTTGGGACCAACCTCGGCCTCGGACTTGGTAAAGCCCGGAACCGTGGCGTTGGTGGAGTCGGAAAGCAGCAGGTCGATGCCCTGCTTGGCAAAGCGGCTGATGGCGGCATAGTCGGGCGTGACGCCGTCGATGGGCGTCTGATCGAGCTTAAAGTCACCCGTGTGCATAACGGTGCCCTGGTTGGTGCGAATGAACACGCCCAGTGCACCCGGAATGGAGTGCGTCATGGAGAAGAAATCGAGCGAGATGCCACCGAGATTGACATGGCTTCCGCCCTTGACCTCGCGGAACTTAGGTGCGCGGATGCGGAACTCGGAGAGCTTGCCCTCGATAAAACCGAGCGTCAGCTTGCTCGAGAAGATGGGCACCTTGTTGTTGAGATCCTGCAGCAGGTACGGAAGCGAACCAGTGTGGTCCTCGTGGCCGTGGGTGACGATGATGCCGCGGAGCTTCTCCTCGTTCTCCAGGACATAGGTGTAGTCGGGAAGCACCAGGTCGATACCGGGCTGAGAGTCGTCGGGGAACATGAGGCCGGCGTCAACGAGCACCATGTCGTCGCCGCACTCGAAGACCGTCATGTTCTTGCCGATGCCGTCAAGGCCGCCGAGCGGAATGATCTTCAAGGGAGATGATTTTTTAGCTGCCATAGGTTCGTGTGGTTTCCTTTCTTCGAAACGGGTCTGGAACAACCGACGGGGCGCTTCTGGCAAACCGACCGCCGGGAACGTACAACAAAGCATCACAGAGTCGATGCAATAACCACAGTATGATACCCATTTGCCCACCAACAGACCACCCATGCATCAAAGCCCCATCTGAACCTGTGTACCTCGCCGGTCTGGTCTCAGCGGGCCCGGCACGGGCTAAGTTTCCTGCTCTACAGTCCTGCGCAAGACGGAAAGCACATTAAGTGCTTTCCTTTGCGTGCGGAACTCGCGATAAACTTAGCCCGTGCCGGGCCCGCTGAGACCAGACCTACCAATAAGAGACAGGTTTATTTAGGTAGGTTTTATCTGAGGAAATGCTGCTGCGGCTATCTACAGATCTGAAATCTGACTACTGAATAGACTGTCTAACTCAATAGCGAGCGGCACCAACCAGCCCTTTTGCTATTCCCGGCGGGGGCCGCGGGTAAAGTTTATCGCGAGTTCCGCACGAGCCGGAGAGCACTTAATGTGCTCTCCGTGCGAGCAGGACTGTAGAGCAGGAAACTTTACCCGCGGACCCCGCCGGGAATAGCAAAAGGGCGACCCCTTAGGAGTCGCCCTTGTTGAGCTGATTATGTACGGCTGTTACTCCGCGTCGTGGTGACGGCGGGGCTTGCGGCCTCCATTGTCACCGGGACGGCGCGGACGGTCGTTGCGCTCGGAGCGCTCGCGACGCGGACGCTCACGACGCTGGAAGTGCTCGCCGTCGCCCTCGGAGGCACCCTCAGCACGTGCCGGGGCCTCGGGCTTATCCAGACGATCGAGCGAGATCTTACCGCGATCGTCGACCTCGATGACGACGACCTTGACCTCGTCGCCGACGTTGAGGACGTCCTCGACCTTCTCCACGCGGCCCTTGGCGACGCGGGAGATGTGCAGCAGGCCGTCCTTACCGGGCAGCAGGTTCACGAAGGCGCCGAAGGGCTGGATGGAGACCACGCGACCGGTGTACTCCTCGCCCGGCTCGGGAACCTTGATGATGAGCTTGATGCGCTCGACGGCCTGGTCGACGGATTCGCCGGTGCCGCCGACAAAGACGGTGCCGTCCTCCTGGATGTCGACCGAGGCGCCGGTCTCGTCCTGGATGCCGCGGATGACCTTACCGCCGGAACCGATGACGTCGCGGATCTTGTCGGTCGGAACCTGAATGGAGACGATGCGCGGAGCGGTGCTGCGCGTGGTGTGGCGCGGCTCGGGGATCACATCGAGCATCTTCTGCAGAATGAAGGCGCGACCCTCCTTGGCCTGCTGCAGGGCGCGGGCCAAGATGTCGAAGGTGAGGCCGGTGGCCTTGTTGTCCATCTGGAGGGCGGTGATGCCCTCGGTGGTGCCGGTGACCTTAAAGTCCATGTCGCCCAGGAAGTCCTCGAGACCCTGGATGTCGGACAGGACCACGGTCTTGCCCTCCTCCTGGATCAAGCCCATGGCAATACCGGAGACCGGGCGCTTAATGGGCACGCCGCCGTCCATAAGGGCGAGCGTGGAGCCGCAGGTCGAAGCCATCGAAGAGGAGCCGTTGGACTCCATGACCTCGGAGACGACGCGGATGGCGTAGGGGAACTCGTTCTCGTCGGGGAGCACCGGAAGCAGGGCGCGCTCGGCCAGGTTGCCATGGCCGATCTCGCGGCGCTTGGGGCTGCCCATGCGGCCGGTCTCGCCGGTGCAGAACGGCGGGAAGTTGTAGTGGTGCATATAGCGCTTGCCCTCGGTGGGCTCGATGGTATCCAGACGCTGGCCCTCGTTGAGCATGCCGAGCGACAGGACGGAAAGCACCTGGGTCTGGCCGCGCTGGAACAGGCCGGAGCCGTGAACGAGCGGCAGGTAGTTGTCCTTCACCATGATGGGACGGATCTCATCGGCGGCACGGCCGTCGACGCGCTCACCAGTCTCGACGACCATGGTGCGCATGGCCTTCTTCTCGAGCTTCTTGAGCGCCACGGGGATCTCGCGCTCCCAAGCGGCCTGCTCCTCCTCGGTAAACTCGGCGCGGATGGACTCCTTCAGAGCCTCAACCTTACCGATACGAGAGAGCTTGTCGGCATCACGAAGGGCGGCCGCCATCTCGTCGTAGTGGGCGAAGATGCGCTCCTGGACCTCCTCGACGGGCTGGTCGAGCGGGTACTCCTTCTTGACGATGGGGCCGTTGACCTGCTCCCACTCGGCGACAAACTCGTCCTGGGCCTGGCAGAAAGCAGCAAGGGCCTCCTGGCCAAACTTCATGGCGGCGAGCATGTCGTCCTCGGAGATCTCCTCGGCGCCGGCCTCGACCATCGAGATGAAGTCGGCAGAGCCGCCCAGCTCCAGGTCCAGATCGGAGTTCTCGCGCTCCTCGTAGGTGGGGTTGACGATAAACTCGCCAGTCTCCACGTTGCGGCCGATGCGCACGCAGGCAAGCGGACCCTCGAAGGGCACGCCACCGAGCGTCATAGCCAGGGAAGCACCCATGACGTTGATGACGTCGAAGGGGTTGACCTGATCGGCGACGAGCGAGGTGGCGACGATGTGCACCTCGTTGCGGAAGCCGTCCGGGAAGCTCGGGCGAATCGGACGGTCGATCATGCGCGCGGTGAGCGTGGCCTTCTCGCTGGGACGGCCCTCACGCTTGAGGTAACCACCCGGGATGCGGCCGGCGGCGTACATCTTCTCGTTGAAGTCGACGGTCAGCGGGAAGAAGTCGTAGTTCTTGCGCTCCTTGGAGACGACCACGGTGTCGAGCATCGTGGTGTCGCCCTGCTTGACCAGGCAGGCGCCGGTGGCCTGCTTGGCAAGCTCGCCCGACTCAAAGGTGTAGGTCTTGCCGTACAGCTCAAAGGTCTTGGATACGAGTGTCATTGTTCTCCTTACCCCACAGGCCCCTTGCCTGCGGGCTTCTCATGTGACGCGGGCCCCCTGCCCCCGCCACGCTTCAGAGCGTGATTGTTCACGCCCTTACACAAAAAGAGCGCCCCGCTGCGCAGGACGCTCTTAGCATGTACAAATCCTTACTGGATGTTGTCGCGGATGCCCAGAGCCTTGATGAGCTCACGGTACTCGACGATGTCGTTCTTCTTGATGTAGGAGAGAAGACGACGACGACGGCCGACGAGCATGAGCAGGCCACGACGGGTATGGAAGTCCTTCTGGTGGGACTTCATGTGCTCGGTCAGCTCCTTGATGCGCTCGGACAGGATGGCGACCTGAACCTTGGGGTTACCGGTGTCGACCGGGGTGTTACCGAACTGGGCAGTCAGCTCCGCCTTGCGCTCTTTGGAAACAGTCATTGTTTCACCTTTCGTTTTACGTCGCCCGCGGGCGACTCGATTCGCCTCGGACTGGGAAGCCGCCGGTGGAGCGAGCAACCAAGGTCGAGGTACCAACAGGTCGGTATGTTACCACAAGCAGCCCGCCCCTGCGCATCATCACCGACCCAACATGAATTCCATCGCACGGAGGCGCTGATCGGTGTGCGTCGCAGCCCAAACATGCGAAAGCCCCAGCAAAAAGGCTGCGGTATGGGGGTCGATCCTCTCGGCCATGAGTGCATCGAAGGTCATGGACATGAGGGCGCGCAGCCATGCGACCTCGCCGGTCGACACCAGCTCGGCACCCGGAACGCTCGACGCGCACGACCCGCACAGAAGCCCGCCGGCTTGGGCCGAAAAATGCGAGAGCATGGGATCGCCGCACGAGACACAAGCCGAGAAATCGGGTCGGTAACCAACGTGCGACAGCAGTTTAAAGACAAAGGCCGCCACGAGCAGGTCCATGTGTGCCGAATCGAGCCCGCTACCGACAAGCGTGAGCGCCCGCTGCGTAATGGCAAAGGTAAATGGATCCTCGGCATCCTCGAACGAGCACACACGCGCAACCTCGGCAATCGCGCTGGCGGCACAGGTCGTCTCGTAGTCAGGAGCAGCACCGAGCGGCGCCTCAATAAGCTCCGCCTGAGAAACAACGTCGAGCGAGCGGCCATGCGCCAATAGCATATCAACGGTGCAGAAGAGCTCGCAACGGGCCGCAAGGCGACCGCCAGGCTTACGTGCGCCCTTAGCCACGGCACGCACCTGCCGACCCCGCTCGTCAAGCATCGTCAGGATCAGGTCCGTCTCTTTGAGCTTGGTTTTGTCGAGAACGAGCACCTTCGTGCGATATGTCCGGGAGCCTGCCATGCGCGCCGTGCGTCCTTAGTCCTCGGCGTTATACCCAAAGCGGCGAATCTGGGCCTCGTCGTCACGCCAGCCGGCCTTGACCTTCACGTCCAGCTCCAAAAAGACCTGCGTGCCAAAGATGCGCTCAAGATCGCGACGGGCGTCGATACCGATATGCTTGATCATCTCGCCGCCCTTGCCGATGATGATACCCTTTTGGCCCTCGCGCTCAACGTAAATGGTGGCGTGGACGCGCAGCACCTTCTTGGTCTGCTCGAGCGCATCGCAGATCACGCCAACGGAGTGCGGAATCTCATCACGGGTGCGACGCAAGACCTTCTCGCGCACAAACTCGGCAACGAGTGTCTCGTCGGAAGCGTCAGTACCCATGTCCTCGGGGAACCAACGCGGACCCTCGGGCAAAAAGTGCGCAACGGTCTCGATGAAGGCATCGACGTTGAAGTTCTTGACCGACGACGTCACGATCTCGTCGTCATATTCCATGAGCTCATGGGCGGCCTTAAGCTGTTCCATGACCTGTGCGGGGTCGGCCTCATCGGCCTTGGTAAGCACCAGGACCTTCTTGGAACGAGCGTTCTTGGCGCGCTCGGCAACCCAGGCGTCTCCCCTGCCGATCGGCTTGGTGGCATCAATCAAAAACGCGACGACATCGACATCGTTCAGCTCGAACAGCGCACTCTTGTTGAGCTCGGACCCCAGGCCGTCCTTGGGCTTGTGGATACCCGGGGTATCGACAAAGACCAGCTGGTAGCCGGGACGGTTGACGACGGCGCGCATGCGGCGGCGGGTCGTCTGGGCCACCGACGAGGTGATGGCGACCTTTTTGCCGTAGCAGGCGTTGAGCAGCGTGGACTTACCGGCGTTGGGGCGGCCAACCAGGGCTACGAAGCCGCTGCGAAAACCGGGTTCAACGTCGCCAAAGCCCGCGAGGCTATCGTCCTCGTCGCACAGGGCGTCGAGCTCCTCGTCGCTCATGCCCTCAAACGGGTCGAACTCCTCGGCCTCGTCATCCAAAATCTCATCGATAGGCTGCATATTGTCGGACATGGGAATCCCTTTCTAAATAAAGCCGAGCGCGTGGGCAAATACCAGCACGCCCACAATCGCGGCGGTGATGGAAAGAATGTATACAGAGGCGGCGGCGATGTCCTTCGCACGCTTGGCCAGCGGATGGAGCTCCTGGGTCGCCAGGTCGACGATGGCCTCCATAGCGGTGTTGCACAGCTCGCCGTGAATCACCAGGCCACAACAGATGATAATCGTGGCCCACTCGGCAATGTCGAGTCCCACGATGCAGCCGGCAATGACGGTACACACGCCCGCAACGAGCATGACCTTGATGTTGCGCTCGGTCTTGACGGCGGTAACGAAGCCCTCCATGGCGTAGGAAAACGACTTAAAGAAGGACGGATGGTCCTTGTTCGATCCGGGAATCATAGACGGCTCCTAGTCGTGGGCGTGGTTGGTGATGGGGCCGACGTGGACCAGCTTGGGGTCCTCGCCGCGCTCGAGCGCCAGATCGCGCAGGATGGCGTCCTCGCGGGCCTCCATGACCTCGGCCTCGTCGTCCTCGATGTGGTCATAGCCCAGCAGGTGCAGCATTCCGTGTACGAGCATCAGACGGCACTCGTCAGCGGGGCTATTGCCAAAACCGGGGGCCTGACGGGCAATAACCTGCGGGGCAAGGATAATATCGCCGAGCTCGAGCGTCTCATCGGCGGGAATGTCATCGTCAAAGGCCGAATCGCACTCAAACGAGAGCACATCGGTGGTACGGTCGATACCGCGCCACTCGTGGTTGAGCTCGTGCATCTCGTCCTCGTCGACATACGAAAGGGAAATCTCGACTTCACGTTCAACGCCCTCGGCGGCAAGCACAACCTCGCAGATGTGCTCCACCTCCTGCGCGTCGAGCAGCGTATCGAGCTCGGCATCGTTGCTGATCAATACACTCAACGGGACTCCTTTCGGTCGCGCGGGCGCTGCTCGCGCACGTCATCATAAGCTTCATATGCCTCGACGATACGACCCACCAGGGCATGGCGCACCACGTCGGCGCGCTCCAGGTGCGCAAACGCCACATCGTCAACACGGCCCAAAATCTTCTCGACATCCGTCAAGCCACCACGACGACCCACCAGGTCACGCTGACTCAGGTCGCCGGTAATCACGAACTTAGAGTTAAAGCCCAAGCGCGTCAGGAACATCTTCATCTGCTCGGGCGTGGTATTTTGCGCCTCGTCGAGCACCACGAAGGCATCGCTCAGCGTGCGGCCGCGCATGTAGGCAAGCGGGGCGATCTCGATCACGCCGCGCTCCATAAGCTCATCGGTGCGCTCGCGATCCATCATGTCAAAAAGGGCGTCGTAGAGCGGACGCATGTAGGGATCGATCTTTTCCTCAAGAGTACCGGGCAAAAAGCCCAGATTCTCCCCCGCCTCGACAACCGGACGCGTCAAGATCAGACGGCCCACCTCGTGACGCTTGAGCGCGGCAACGGCGAGCGCCATGGCCAGATAGGTCTTACCGGTACCGGCAGGACCCAAGCCAAAGGTGATGGTATGCAAGCGAATGGCATCCACATAGCGCTTTTGCCCGAGCGTCTTGGGACGAATGACACGGCCGCGATACGAAAGCAGCACGTCATCGCGAAGCGACGTAGCCTCGTGCTCACCGTCGCGCAGAACGGCCAGACAGCGCGAGACATCGTCGGCAGAAAGCGTGCGCCCGGCAGCAGCCTCACGAAAGGCATGTTCGAAAAAACGCACCACGAGTTCGACCTCGTCCGGGTCGCCGCTCACGGCGATGCTATCGCCACGGGCGACCACGTGAGCGCGAACCAAGCTCTCGAGCACGCGAAGGACGCCGTCGCCGGCGCCCAAAACGCACGAGGGATCAATTCCCTCGGGAACGGTAAGTCTAATCTTCGAGGCTTCCATGAACCTCCCTGCGTGCATGGACCAAGCCGGAATCATCGACTCCGATGATAGCAACATCGAGCAGGCACGGGGCTGTAAGTCCACAGGTATCGTCAAGACGGGCATGATGGAACGAGCCGAGCGTCAGGTTGTCACCATACTCGAGCACGGCACGCTCGACCGTGCCCACGCGACGACGAGCGTCGGCAATAGCGAGCTCCTGTGCGGCGGCCCGCATACGGCGGCTGCGCTCGGCCATAACCTCGGGTGGCACCTGGTCGGGCATGTCGGCAGCAAGGGTACCGGGACGCTTGCTGTAGCGAAACACGTGCATACGCGAGAAACCGACACGGCGGCACAGCGCCAGCGACTCCTCGAACTCCTCGTCCGTCTCACCAGGAAAACCGACGATGACATCGCACGAAAGGGACGCCTGGGGCAAGTTGGCGCGAATCATACGCACCGTGTCCTCAAAGGCTTCGGCGCTATAGGGACGGCCCATGCGATGCAGGGTCGCCGTGCAGCCGGACTGCACGGGCAGGTGCAAAAACGGGGCGATACGCTGCGGGTAGCGCGCCATAACCTTAAGAAGGCGCTCGGAGATATCCATGGGCTCGACCGAGGAAATGCGCACATGCGGAATAGACGTGCGCTCCATGATGGCCACGAGCAGCTCATCGATTTCGACGTGCTCGTCGGTCGCGCTCTTGCCATCGTAGGCACCCAGGTTCACACCGGTCAGCACCACCTCGGGCACGCCGGCCTCCTGGGCCTCGCGAACTTGCTCGAGCACGGACTCGACGGGCACGGAGCGCTCGGGGCCGCGCGCCTTCCACACAATGCAATAGGTGCAGCGATGGTTGCAGCCATCCTGAATCTTCACGCCCAGGCGAGAGCGACCGAGCGCATCGACCACCTCGCCATCGCTGCAGGCGGGAACGCTATCGGACTCAACACCCAGCACCTCGCATACACGTTCGGCGACATCTATCTTGGACGGCTCGGCAATCACGCGATCCGAAAGCTCCGACAGCTCCTCGGGATGCAAATTGACCACGCATCCGGTCACGACCACATAGGGCTCGTTTGGATGGGCCAGCGCATGACGGACGGCCTTACGGGTCTTGGCCTCGGCCTCGCCCGTAACGGCACAAGTGTTAATGACGATCAGATCGGCATCCTGGGGCTCCACAATAGCAAAGCCCAAGCGCATAAGATCGGCAGTGATACGATCAGACTCAACCCGGTTGACACGGCAGCCGAGGTTGACGACGGAAATATGGGGTGCGAGCACGCGGGCTCCTTAATCGAGGATATCGTCGAGGGCACTCTTGATACGGTCGGTCACCGACTTCTTACCGGAAGCGACGTCATCGCCCATCTCATCGGCAAAAGCACGGAGCAGCTCGCGCTGCTTATTGGAAAGATTGGTGGGAACGACCACGCGCAGTTGCACGATCAGGCGGCCACGCGAACCGCCACCGCCAATGCGCGGCATGCCGTAATTATTGACGCTCACGGTGTCGCCGTACTGGGCGCCGGCGGGAACCGTCACCTTAACGACCTCGTCGGGCATAATGCCCTCGACCTCGATCTCACAGCCGAGTGCGGCCTGCGCAATCGAGATATCGCTCACCAGGTACAGGTCGTCCCCGTTGCGCTTAAAGCGCTCATGGTCGGAAACGCGCACGTTGACAATCAGGTCGCCCGAAGGCTCGCCGCGAAGGCCGGCCTCGCCAAAGCCGCTCACGCGCAGCTGGCGACCGGTCGAAACGCCGGCGGGAATATCGATGTCGATCTTTTCGTGCGAAGGCGTGCGGCCTTGACCGTCGCAGGTCTCGCAGGGATGGTCGATAACCGTGCCCTCGCCATGGCAGTCGGGGCAAGGCGAGGAAGACTGAACCTGGCCCAAAAACGATCGCTGAACCGTCGTGACGTAGCCCGTACCGTGGCAGCGGCCACACTGCTTTTCCTGTGCGCCCTCTGCCCTACCGGTGCCATTGCAGTCCTCGCAAGGAGCAAGGCGGTCATAGCTGATTGTCTTTTTGCAGCCGAGCGCCGCCTCCTCGAGCGTCACCGAAAGCGAGATGGCCATGTCTCGTCCGCGACGACGCTCACGACGGCTGCGGGCGCCACCGCCGGCACCGCCGCCAAAGAACGACGAGAACAAGTCGTCCATGCCCATGCCACCAAAGATATCGTTGATATCGACGTAGCCCGAACCACCAGGGCCGTCGGCAATGCCGTAACGGTCGTAGTTAGCACGCTTCTGCTCATCGGAAAGAACGGAATAGGCCTCGTTGAGCTCCTTGAACTTGGCCTCGGCCTCGGGGTCGTCCGAAACATCCGGGTGTACGGTACGGGCCTTCTTTAGAAACGCACGCTTAATCGTCCGCGCGTCGGCATCCCTGTCGACGCCAAGCACCTCGTAGTAATCCCTATTTTCCGACACGACCGAATCCTTCCGACTTTCATTATTGTCACAGTGCGTCCTATACCCAAGCTGGGCCGACCGCAAACAGAGGGTTTGATGTTATTGCATTTGGTACGGCGAAAGCATGGCCCGTTGCGAGCAGCTCGCGAACCAAACCGACACGAGCGCGAACATAAAGCCGTTGGCAAAACCATTGGCAAACTGCATCGCACCGCGCTTCCACCACAGCAAGCTGCGATGAAGCACGCCGTCCGAAAGCACCATGAACAGGCCCATGGTAAACGGAATAAAGCACATCACGGCAAAGGCAGAGAACACGCCCGAGATGGCCGAGAGTATCAAAAACGGCGCCACGATGCCCATCAGGTAAAAACCGGTACGAGCTTTGCCTTCCAAGCGCTCGGCCTCAACATGGGCGCGGCCGACCAGGTCGCCGCCCGCGGCACCGTTGGTGCCAGCATGACCCATGCCGCTAATGCGGACCTCGTCGCCATCGTGCGTGCCGGCGGGAAACTCAATCGTCTGCTCGGAGGTTACGCGAGTACGGCCGCTGCCACCGCAATCAGGGCAGGGGTCGGCCACGACCTTACCGGAACCGCCGCACTCGGGGCAGACCGACTGGAACGTGCCCGCACCAAACAGGAAGGACAGGTCGACGTCGATGTGGCCGCGACCACCGCAGCTCGGGCAGGTATGGGCATGCTCAGACGAAACGGAGCCCGAGCCACCGCAATGACCGCAGGTATCGAAGCGCGTGTAGCGGACGGTCTTGCGGGCACCGCCCTTGGCCTCCTTGGCGTCGAGTTTGATATCGACGACCACGTTGGCACCGTTCTCGGGATTATAGGCAGCCTGCCCACGACGCTGCTGGCCCCAGGCACCGCCAAAAGGAAAGCCGCCCTCAAAAGGATTGCCATAACCCGTGCTGCCGGCGTAGCCGCCACCATAGGGCGAAGCCGTAGGAGCACCGGCAAAGGGATTGCCCGAACGCATGGCGTCGTAGCGCGAACGCTTCTGCTCGTCCGAAAGCACGGCGTAGGCCTCGGAAACCTCTTTAAACTTTTCCTCGGCATCCGGCTCTTTGTTGACGTCCGGATGGAGCTTGCGGGCCTTTTGCTGGAAGGCCTTTTGAATATCACGCGAGGTGGCGTCCTTGGAGACACCCAGAATCTCGTAGTAATCTTTTTCGTTCATCGTCGCCATGCGCGGCAACCTCCTGCTCACAGCAGCGTATATATTCCGGTAATTCTACCCGAGCGACCTAAGCTAGATCCCAAAACAGCTCGAACAGAACATTTCCATCGAGCCAGCCCAGGTGGGTCGGCGCCAGACGAGCTCGAACATGACCCGCGACGACATCTGCCGAAGTGAAGGGTCCCTCATGGACCCCGAGCGTCTCAGGCACCCAAGTGGCAAGACCCAATTCGAGTGCGCGATCGCAGGCAGCTGCCAGCTCATCGGCCGGGATGACGCAAGCTGCACGAACCAACAGGTCGGACGCAACACCGCCCGTCATGCGACAAGACAGCATCAGGTCTTCAGCCGCAGCCTCACGCTGCGACAGATATTCGGCCTCAAACGCCGTCGCGTCATCGTCACGTTGCACCAGACGCACGCGGTACGAATCGCCTCGAGAAGACACGCCGGGGAACAAACCTGCAAGACGGTCGAAATCCTCGGCGTCGAGCATGCCCGCGGCGGAACGACCCAGGCCCAAATAGCCCTGGCCGGTCCAGTAGGCAATGTTATGGGCGCACTCATGTCCGTCGAGCGCATAGCTTGCCACCTCATACGGGTGATAGCCGGCCGCACCCAGACGCTCACGCGCCACATCCATGCACGAAGCTTGAAAATCCTCGTCGGGCTCGACCGACTCGTCGCGGCACGCCATGCGATAAAGGGGAGTCCCCTCCTCAAGCGTGAGCGGGTAGACCGACACATGATGCGGAGCCGCCGCCAGCACGCCATCGAGCGTGCGCTTCCAACTCGCTGCGGTCTGCCCGGGAAGTCCGCACATAAGGTCGCACGACACGTCAAGCCCAGAGTTCTTGACCGTCGCGATGGCGGCAAACGCCCGATCGGCATCGTGAATACGGCCGATGGCGGTAAGTTCGGTGTTATCGAGCGTTTGCACGCCCAGAGAGACGCGTGTGACACCAACCTTGGCAAGCGCAGTGGCAAGCTCGGCGGTCAGCGACTCGGGATTGGCCTCGCAGGTAAACTCAACGGGGGCGCACCACGCACGAATACGCCGCGCCAGCTCCACCAGGCGCTCCCCCGCCAGCGACGGCGTACCGCCGCCAACATAGACGGTGCGGATATGGTCAAGGGCCCCAACCTTGCCAAAAGCATCGAGGCGCGCGAACAACTGCTCAAAATAGACATCGAGCGCAGCACTCAGGTCGCACGGAGAAAAACTGCGCGAGTCAAAGTCGCAGTACCGGCACTTTTGGGCGCAAAACGGCACGTGCACGTACAGCGCGGTAACGGCCACCCTTAAGCCTCCAGCGGATGAGGGGGCACCAATTCGCCGGCGGCAAGGGCAGCCTCGCAGGCCACCACATCGCGCTCGATATCATCGACCAGTGCCATAAACTCCTCGTACGTGGAGCAGCGCACCACCTGAGCGCGCCAGGCGGCGGCATGGGGCATGCCCTTTAGATACCAGCTCGCGTACGTACGGGCGCGCGACATAAGCGGCAGAAGCTCGTGCGTCAACGTCAGGTGCTCACGCAGAGCCTCCAGGCGCTCGACCGAGGAGCGAGAAGGAACCGGCGTGCCATCGAGCGCAAGGGCGCGAGCATCACCGAACACCCACGGATTGCCGTAGATGCCGCGCGCGATAAACACCGCGCTGGCACCCGAGCCTTGCAGATGCTCAGCAGCGTCCTCGGCCGAGAACACATCACCCGAACCAATCACGGGAATCTCGACAGCGTCGGCAACCTCATCGACGACAGACCAATCGGCCTGGCCCGTATAGAGCTGCGTGGCACAACGACCGTGCACGGCGACTGCGGCGGCACCGGCGCCTTCGAGCATCTGGGCAAACGTCGCGGCATTACGGTCCTCGGCATAAAAGCCCTTGCGGATCTTTACAGTCACGGGCACATGTGCCGCGCCCACCGCCGCCTCGACGATCTTCTCGGCCAGATCGGGCGTGCGCATAAGCGCCGAGCCCTCGCCCTTGGTAACGACCTTGCGCGCCGGACAAGCCATGTTGATATCAATCAATGACAGGCGATCGCCAACGCGCTCCTCGACGGCGGCGACGGCACTCGCAAACTGATCGGGCTTGGAGCCAAAGAGCTGCACGCAAATCTGCTGCTCCTCGTCGGCCGGCAGCACCAGGCGCCACGTTTTGTTGCTGGCATAGGCAAGGCCCGCCACGCTCACCATCTCGCTGTAGGCAAGGTTGGCACCGCGGCGGCGGCACATGATGCGGTAGGCAGGGTCGGTCACGCCCGCCATGGGAGCCATAAGGAACGGCTGCTCGGCATAGGCGCCCAGCAGCCGCAGACTATATTCGGAAAGCGCCATAGACCTACTCGTCCACCTTGAGAATCGCCATAAAGGCCTCCTGCGGGACCTCTACCGAGCCGATGGCCTTCATGCGCTTCTTGCCCTCTTTCTGCTTCTCGAGCAGTTTGCGCTTACGAGAAATATCGCCGCCGTAGCACTTGGCAAGCACGTCCTTGCGGCGCGCCTTGACGGTGGAGCGGGCAATGATCTTGTTGCCGATAGCACCCTGGATGGGCACCTCGAACAGCTGACGCGGAATAATCTCCTTGAGCTTGTCGCATAGGCCGCGGGCAAGACCGTAGGCCTTGTCCTTGTGGACGATAAACGACAGCGCGTCCACCTCGTCGCCCGAAAGCAAAATATCGAGCTTAACGAGCTCGGAGGGACGGTACTCGTTGAACTCGTAGTCCAGGGAGGCGTAGCCCTTGGTACGGCTCTTGAGCTGATCAAAGAAGTCCAAGATGAGCTCGGCGAGCGGCATGTCAAAGCGCATCTCGACCGATTTGCTCGTGAGATGGATCATGTCGGTTGTAATGCCACGGTGCTCGATAGCGAGCTGCATGACGGCACCCGTATACTCGGGCGGGCAGATGATCTTAGCCTTGAGGTAGGGTTCCTCGATACGCTCGATGCGCGTGGCCTCGGGAAGATCCTGCGGGCTACGGACATCAATCATCTCGCCGTCAGTCTTGTAGACGTGATAGTCCACCGAGGGGCTCGTGGCAATGAGGTCCAAGTTGAACTCGCGCTCCAGGCGTTCCTTGACGACCTCCATGTGCAGCAGGCCCAGGAAGCCCACGCGGAAGCCAAAGCCGAGCGCCACCGAGGTCTCGGGCTCCCACACCAACGACGGGTCGTTGACGTGCAACTTATCGAGCGCGTCACGCAGGTTCTCGTAGTCCTTGTTATCGATCGGGAACAGACCCGTATAGACCATGGGTTTAGCCTCGCGGTAGCCGGGAAGCGGCTCGGGGCAGGGATTCGACGCCCACGTGAGGGTATCGCCCACGCGCACGGCCTCGGGGTCCTTCAGGCCCGTGACCACGTAGCCGACCTCGCCAACCGTCAGCGCGTCAACCGGGGTCTCGGCAGGACGCTTGACACCCACGCCATCGACCAAAAAGTCGCCCTTTGCCTGCATCATGCGCAAGGTATCGCCTTTTTTGATGGAGCCGTCAAAGACGCGCACCGTGGCGACGACGCCACGATACTCGTCGAAGTACGAATCCAGAATGAGTGCCTTAAGCGGCGCGTTCGCATCGCCCTTGGGCGGAGAGATCAAAAAGACAATGGACTCCAGCAGATCGTGGATGCCCTCGCCGGTCTTGCCCGAGACACACACGGCATCATCGGCAGGGATCGCCAGGTCATCCTCGATCTCGGTCTTAACCTCGTCGGGGTGTGCCGAGGGCAGGTCGATCTTGTTGATGGCCGGCACAATGTCCAGATTGGCGTTCATGGCGAGCGTCGCGTTGGAGACGGTCTGCGCCTCGACGCCCTGCGTGGCGTCGACAACGAGCACCGCGCCCTCGCAGGCTGCCAGCGAGCGCGAGACCTCATAGGTAAAGTCCACGTGGCCCGGCGTATCGATCAGGTTGAACTGATACGTCTCGCCATCGTCGGCGTCATAGGACACGCGAACGGCATTGGACTTGATCGTAATGCCGCGCTCGCGCTCGATATCCATGGTGTCGAGCAGCTGCGACTCCATGTCGCGCTCGTCGACGGTATGGGTGAGCTCGAGGATGCGGTCACTGATCGTTGACTTGCCATGGTCGATGTGCGCAACAATCGAGAAGTTGCGGATGTGGGAAATGTCATTTGAAGTATTCATGCGGACTATCTTACCCGAGCGATACAAAAAATGGAGCCTGTTCCATAAAACAGGCTCCATTTATGCGCGTAATCTGTGTGGTGTGAAATTTACAACTTAGGCGTTGGTGCTGTTCACGAGCTTGGCAAGACCGGACTTGCGGTTGGAAGCCTGGTTCTTGTGGATAACATGCTTGGCGGCAGCCATGTCGAGACGCTTGGTGACGGTCTTGAGGGCGGCCTGGGCCTTCTCGGCGTCGCCCTCGGCGACGGCGGACTGGACGTGCTTGGTCAGCGTCTTGAGCTCGGACTTGACAGCCTTGTTACGCATGCGAGCTGCCTCATTGGTGCGGATACGCTTCTTCTGAGACTTGATGTTTGCCACTTCTGGAGTTCCTTTCGAGTTCCTTGCAAAAAATGTATGACACCTCTGAGACACGGTGAGGTCATGCAAGCGCCTACTATAGCACGCTCCCCCTCAAAGGGATAGAACGAATTTGCCAAATAGGCAGGTATCATCACGATTTTCTCAAGATGTTCGTAATCCAGAGCAAAAGCGCGGTCTCAGAATCGGCCGAATCCTTGAGCGCGAGCTCCACATCGACCGCTCCCTCGAGCGCTGCGACGAGCTCTGCCATCGAAAAGCGGCGAGCCCAGGTCAGGTGATTCTTGACCTGCCAGGACTGGAGCTTAAGCGTTGCGGCCAGCTCACGACCCTGTCCGCGCGCATCGAGCGCCTTGGCAACGATAAGCTCGCGAATACGGCCGCACAGCAATGTGTAAGTCCACACGTAGCTCTTGGCGGGCAGTAGATTGAAGAGCTCGAGCGAGCGGCGCATGTCACGGGCCGAGACCGCATTGAGAAAGTCCCAGGGCTGAACCTCGGCCGTACGTACAATCCAGCGCTCAACGTCGGCAAGCTCAATCTGGGGCGCCTCGACCATCTGGGCAAGCTTAGCCAAATCGTTATCGAGCATGCGAGTGTTTTCACCCGAACGCGAGACGAGTTCCTCGGCGGCCGCCGTCGAGATCGACTTGCCATGCTGCGTCGCCATCTGCTGAACGCGGCGCGGTAGCTCCCAGCGCTTGGTGCCGGAGCAATCGATCACGGCCTTCTTGTCGATCTTGGCGATCGCCTTATACAGGCGCGTGTTCTTGGCAAGCGAGTCGGCGATGATGAGGCAGACCGTTGTGGGGCTGGGACTTGCGAGGTACTCGACGAGCGGCTCCGAGACAGCCTTAGCGAGCTTTGAGCAGCCATCAAGGATTACCAGGCGAAACTCGCTGCCCATCGGAAAGGTGTTAAGCGATCCGATAATGGACTCGATATCGGGGTCCTTAGTCATGTCGCGCTCGTCGAGGTTAAACTCGACCATACCCGACTTTTCCAGACGCGCTTTCATACGCGAGACGGCGTGATCGCGCTTGACTCCGTCGGTACCGACGATCAGATATGCCGGCAGCAGACCGGTTTCGGACATTGCGCTCCCCTCCCGCAGGCCTTCGTATTCGTTCCGTGCCATTCTAGCCCAGGGGCCCACCACACGCCAACGACGTCGTCACGGTCGCTGGCATCGCATCGCAAAGCCATTCTCAGTCGGCGTGACGGTAATGTCGCCGTGTTCGATGGTGCACGCGAACACGCCACCCGCTTCCTTCACGGCATCGATGCAGGCATCGGACGGATGACCGTATCGATTCCCCTCGCCCGCGCTCGCGAGGGAAAGCTCGGGTCTCAGAATCTCCAGCAGCGCGGCATCGACCGAAACCTTGGAGCCGTGATGCCCGAGTTTAAGGACATCGATATCCCCCACCTCCTGCACGAATTCCCGTTCCTGGTCGAGCTCGGCATCACCGGTGAGGAGCATGCGCAGGCCCTTGTCTTCCTGAACATAAGAGAGCAGCAGGACAAGCGAGTCCTCATTGCCCTCGCCATCCACGGACTCGAATGGCCACATCACGCGGGCGCAAAATGAGCCGATGTCGACCGTATCCCCATGGCGCACCTGCCGATACTCCACGCCAGGTCGGTTCAATACCTCGGCAGGAGCATCCTCCAGCGCATCTGCCGCCACGGCAATCGTTCCGACCGAAAACTGTTCGAGCACGGCAGGCAGACCACCCCAGTGATCCTCATCCCAATGCGTCACAAAGACGGCATCGATATGGTGCACGTTATTGCGAACCAACGCCGCCACCACGCGCTCGTCGAGCCCGCAGTCGACGAGCGCTACTGTGCCGCCCTGGCGGATAAGAATCGCATCGGCCTGGCCCACATCGAGCACCGTCACCGAAGGCGGAGCGAACCGATCCCAGTAGGCGTACGGAATCGCAGCCAAGAACACCAGGCACGTAAGCCCCACCGCCATAGGACGTGCACGGGGACGCGGCCACCAGACCAGCAGAACCGCCAGCAAACACGGCACTAGGTAAATCCACATGCTATCGGGCGGCACACTCACGGATGCACCCGGCACGGCGGCAAACAGCTGCTCGAAGAACAACGCGCAACGGGCGGCAACCATGGGCACAATGAGCGCCCAAATCCGCAATGGTGCCACGAGCGAATAGGGAACCAGTACGATCGACACAGCGAGCAGTACGCTCACCACCGGACCGATGACCGCATTTGCCAGCGGAGCAATGAGCGAGAACGTACCGAAGGCAGGAATGGTAATGGGGAGCGTCGCCAACTGCGAGCACAGCGTGACGGAAAGCATGCTGGCAACGCCCGACGGCACACCCAACTCACCCAAAGCGTAGGTCGCATAGGGGCAAAAGCACAGAATGGCTAAGACGCTGGCACATGAAAGCTGAAAGCCCATCTCGAACAGCACCGTCGGCCGCAGTAGCACAAAGATGGACATGGTTACGAAGAGCGCCGATGCGCCGTGCCGGCGACGCCCTGCGCCGTTTACGACAAGCGTCGCGAACACCATGCAGCACGCGCGCGCGGCCGAGGGAGACGCGCCCGTAAAGGCAGCGTAGCCCACAAGCGTTATCGCCAATATCACCCGCCGAAGACCACGTGAACACCGAGTCTTTTGCAATACGCCCTCAATTACAAACCCCACGATAGACAAATGGCTGCCGGAGACGGCGATAAGATGCGCCGTACCCGTCACCGAAAACCAGTCGCCCGCCGACTGGGCGCGCAGCTCGGCCGAACGACCGCAGACGACACCGGCTATGAGTGCACGCGCCGGGTCGGTCGCAGGCGCGATGGACGCAAGCAGCCCATTTCGTAGCCGAAGCAGCGGCCCCGGAGAGCCCTCATCGACCGACACAATCCGAACGGCTTTTACCTTGCATACCTCGCCTCGGAGCACGCGCGATCGTCCATACGCATCGTTCTCAAAACGCGAAACGCGACCGATAACACGCACGTGCGCCCCGACCTTGAGCTCGCGGTCGCACGATAGGCGAACCGTTGCCAAGTTCTTACCGTCCGCGCGTGCCTCGCAGGTATAGGAATACACGTCGTCGTTTATTGATGGATCGCCCTGCACGACAAACTCGAGGCTGCTTGCCGCTCGACCGTCGAGCGCCTTCGAGGCGCTTAGCGCACCCACAGCCCACCAGGCCGAGACGACCGCTCCCGCCACGAGACCGACGGACGCGGCATACAGCCACCGCTTCAAAGGGGCAAGCCGCGCACATGATTGAGCCAGCATAACAAATACCGCCGCCGCAACGGGAATGGTCCATAGCGGCCCGACCGCTGGCGCCCGCTCCCTCAACAGCGCATCAGCGGCCATGTTGAGCACCAAGACGCAGCTCATGCACATGCCGGCACACAGGGTCATCGTCCACGGAAGCAGGGGCCGCGGAGGCATAACACGCTCGCGCTCGGTCGCACTCATACGCAGATGCAATCTTTGATTTTGGCAAGCTTCTTCTCGCCGATTCCCGACACACGCATCAGGTCGTCAACCGAGGCAAAAGCACCGTTCTTTGTCCGCTCATCGATAATCGACTGGGCCATGGAGGGACCGATGCCCGAGAGCGTCTGCAGCTCTGCCGCGCTTGCCGTATTGATGTTTACCAGGCCTGTTGCGCCGCTCACGCCCGATGATGCGGAAGTCCCACCATCAACACCGGCTTCCGCAATAGACGCCTGCTGCTCCCCTACCGTTGGAACGTGGATTTTTTGTCCATCAGTGACCTTAGATGCCCGATTGAGCCCCGTAACGTCTGCCTCGGGCGCCAGCCCGCCGGCGGCATCAATCGCCTGAGCCACCCGCGCGCCGTCCTTGAGACGATATACACCGGGCGACACAACGGCGCCATCGACATCGACATAGACCTCTGCCGCGGCAGAAGCCTTAGTCGAAGAACCTTCGGATGTCTTTCCGCTCGAGGCATCACCGGATCCCGGCTCCACCAACGAGCCCGAACCGTCAGTGCGCTCAAACGACACGGCGCCGGCACCGCCGCCAAGGTTCGCCATCGCCAAGCCGCTCGACATCGCAATGACGACCAGTATCGCCATCACCACTGCCTTATGACCGAGCAGCTTGTCCGCCAAGCGGTCCATCTTTTTGACCCGTTCGTGTTGTTCGCGCTGCGCCATAGCAAAACCTCCCAACACCATCGTGTCAGGAAAGGAGCCCTGTAACAGCCACGCCCCAAAACCGGTTTTAGCGGTCAAACCAAAAGCCGACCAAAACCTTGCACAAATCCGTCCATTTATTCAGGCACACGTCAGCAAATGAACACTTAGCCACAAAATGCCCAGATAGCAAAAGACCGACGATGCAGACGCATCGTCGGTCTATGCACAAATTTACTCGTGATCTTGGTAAATCTCACGCGGAGTAAGCTCCGAATGTTTGCGTTTTAAGGTCTTAGGGGCCTTATACGTGTTGCTCTCAAAGTCGATGTACTCGGTCTGCTTGAGCAGGCGCTCGATCATCTCCTCGTGATCGAACAACTCCCAGGCCTCATGCACGGCATCGAGTTTAGCGTGCGTCTCGGGACGGCGCGGCATAAACAGCGTGCAGCAGTCGGGAGCGGCCTCAGTGGAGATATCGAACGTACCGATCTCCTCGGCGCGCGCGATGATCTCCTGCTTGTCCGAACCGATGAGAGGGCGGAACACGGGGATCTTCACGGCCTCGTTGACGGCCATGATATTCTCAAGCGTTTGGGAGGCAACCTGCCCAAGCGATTCGCCCGTAACGATGGCCTTGGCACCCTCGATGTGCGCAATGCGCTCAGCAACCGAATACATAATGCGGCGATACATGATCACGCGCAGGTTGCTGGGACAGGTGACCGAAATCTCACGCTGGCAGTCGCCAAACGGCACTACGTACAGTCGGCCGATCTGGACACCCGGCTCAAGCGCACGGATGATGTCCTGCACCAAATACTCGCTCGTATCGGGCGTCTGCGGACGACCGGAGAAATGTACCGGCACGCACACCGCGCCGCGACGCGCGAGCATCCAGGTCGCCACCGGAGAATCGATACCCGAAGAAAGCAGCGTCACGACCTTGCCGGCAGACCCCACCGGAAGACCACCCACGCCGCGCTCAGAGCGCGCATACACATAGACGCTACCCTGGACCACCAGCACGTGCACCATAGCGTCAGGATCGTGCATCTGGACCTTTTTATCGGGGAAGGCCTCACACAGCACCTCACCCACCTGACGATTGATGTCAATC
Source organism: uncultured Collinsella sp. (assembly GCA_900545905.1). Taxonomy (GTDB): domain Bacteria; phylum Actinomycetota; class Coriobacteriia; order Coriobacteriales; family Coriobacteriaceae; genus Collinsella. The sequence goes on along the minus strand of URBA01000001.1, from coordinate 9,934 downwards.
GAGGTAAGCTCATAGTCAGTATTGGAGCGCTTGGCGTGCACCTTAAAAGAATCGAAGGAACCAAACTCGCGCAGCGCCTTCACGGCGGCGGCGCAGTACTCCTGCGAGTCGCGGTTGGTGTGATACGCCAAAGACACACGTGCAACGCCGGGAACGGTGCGAATGACACGCGCCGCCTCATCGGCCTGATGCTCGTTAAAGGTCACGAGGATATAACCGGAAATTCGAGACACGGCATTCACGGAAAAGGCGGCCAAGGCCGCCTTGATGTTATCCATGAGGATATGCTCAAAATGTGCGCGGTTCTTACCCTTCAGTCCAACCTCGTGATAGTGGACCAGGCAGACGCGAGCCGCCATTTAGGCTTCAGCAACCTTGTGGCCGAGCGCCTTCTCGTAACGGGCCTCGTCGTAAGAGATGTCGCCGTCGACAATCTCGTCCATAGCCATCGAGATGGTATCGGCACCGGAAAGCCCGATGGTGATGTCATCGACATCCTGGACGGCAAGCACGCGATTGTGCTGGCCACGCAGCATGCTATTGATGTCGCAGGCGCGCTTGGAGGCAAGCGAAGCGAGCAGGAAGCGGTTGTGATCGGTCTTCTCCAGAAGATCGTCAATGCAAGGCTTTACAACGGACACGGACCTCAGATCCTTTCATGCATATCGAGAACGCGAACGAGCTCATCGGTCGCGCGGTCGAGATCGTCATTAACCACGACGTCGTCGTAGCGGTCGGCAAGGGCAAGCTCATCGGCGGCGTTTGCCATACGCAGCTCAATCGTCTCGGGCGTCTCGGTACCGCGACCGACTAGACGCTCGCGAAGCACCTCAAGCGAAGGCGGCTTGATAAAGATCAGCACGGCCTCGGGGAAACGCTCCTTCACCTGCAGGGCGCCCTGGACATCGATCTCCAAAATCAGAGACGCGCCCGAGGCGAGCTTGGATGTGACCTCGCTCACCAACGTGCCGTAGCAGTTACCGTGGACCTCGGCCCACTCAACAAACTCACCGTTTGCCACGCGGCGGTCGAACTCCTCGCGCGTCAGAAAAAAGTAGTTGACGCCGTCGACCTCACCTTTACGTGGTGCTCGCGTGGTAGCCGAAACCGTCAGGCCCAGGTTCGAGCGGCGCTCGCGCACACGAGTGACGAGCGTACCCTTGCCTGCGCCTGACGGTCCAGAAATCACAAAGAGCTTGGAATCCTGAGCGCTCACTTATTTGGTCAGCTGCTCGAGGAGCTGCTCGCGCTGACGGACGCCGAGGCCCTGGACGCGACGGGTAGCGGAGATACCGAGCTCCTCCATGATCTTGGCGGCCTTGGCCTTGCCATAACCAGGGAGAGACTCGATGAGGGTGGAAACCTTCATGCGGGAAGCGATGGGGTCATCGGAGTTGAGCACGGACTCGAGGGACTTCTCGCCCTTCTTGATCTGCTCGCGAAGCTCAGCGCGGGCATGACGTGCGGCAGCAGCCTTCTCAAGAGCCTGCTTGCGCTGCTCATCGGTAAGCTGAGGGAGTGCCATTCGTACCTCCAAAAAGTTGGGTTATATCTGATTCAATAATTGGCATTTTAGCACGTAGAACGTACAAAATGCCCAATCGCGGCTCCATAGGTTAGACGATACCCGCAAAAAGTGCAATATACTGCGCCCAAAGTTAAGCCCCTGACCTGCGATTCCACACAAAGGATGGGAAAGATTACGCAGGCACAGGGGCTATTTTGTGCTAATGAGACCCAAAAGTGGTGACTTAGGGGAATCTTTTAGGCGACGTTTTCGACCAGCTCAGCGACAATAGCGTCAAAGGCGGCAACCGGATCGTCGGCGCCGGTGATGGGACGGCCCACCACAATGTGGCTTGCGCCCCGCTCGATAGCCTGGGAAGGCGTCGCCACGCGGGACTGGTCACCAAGGGCGGCACCCACCGGACGCACGCCCGGAGTCACGATCAGGGCATCGGGACCCAGCAGCTCACGCATGTCGTGAGCCTCCATCGGCGAGCACACGATACCGTCGATGCCGTTGGCCTGAGCGAGCTTTGCCAGGCGGGCGGCCTCCTCGGCCACGGGCGACTCGACGCCGATCTCGCTCAAGGCATCCTGGTTCATGCTCGTGAGCACGGTGATGGCGACGAGCTTGGCGCGGTCCTCGCGCGCCTCCTCGGCGCCCTCGCGGCAGGCAGCGAGCATGGCGCCCGAACCCAAGCCGTGGACCGAAAGCAGATCGGCACCGGCAAGCGAGGCCGAGCGGGCGGCACCGCGAACCTGATGCGGAATGTCATGGAACTTAAGGTCAAGGAAGACCTTAAAGCCCAGGTCCTTGAACGTCTTGACGATCTCAGGACCCTCGGCGTAATAGAGCGTCATGCCAACCTTGAGCCAGGCGGCATGGCCCGAAAGCTCGTGGGCGAGCTCGAGCGCACGCTCACGGTCGCAGTCGAGAGCGACGATCACGCGGTCGCGGGCATCGGTCTCTAGCATTCGAAAGCACCTACCAGTTCGTTGATGTCCTTCACGCCCTGGGACTCGGCCCAGGCCTCGAGCTCATGCGCGATCTTGAGCGAAGCGCACGGATCGACGAAGTTGGCCATACCGACCGACACGCAGGTGGCGCCGGCCAGGATAAACTCGGCCGCATCCTCACCGGTCATGACACCGCCGACACCGTTGATGGGGATATCGACGGCCTGGGCAACCTCCCAGACCATGCGCACGGCGATGTGATGACACAGCGGGCCCGAAAGGCCGCCCTTGGGCTTGGCCACGCGGGACTTGCGGGTATGGACGTCGATGGCCATGCCCTGGATGGAGTTGATGACCGAAAGGCCGTCGGCGCCGGCAGCCTCGAGGGCCTTGGCGATCTCGGCGACGTTGACCGGCGCCATCTTCACGAACAGAGGCTTATCGGTCACCTTGCGGCAGGCAGCCATAACGGAAGAGGCGCCCTCGGGCGTGGAGCCCATGGCGGCACCGCCGGCGGCGATATTGGGGCAGCTCACGTTGATCTCGTAGCCGGCAGCCCAGGGGCACAGCTCGACATACATCTCGAGTGCGCGGACAAACTCGTCAACGGAGTGGCCGGCAACCTGACAGATGACCTGGCAGCCGTCCTTGGAAAGCTGCTCGAGCCACGGACCGGACTCGCGGGCAAAGGCGGCCACGCCGGGGTTCTGAAGGCCCACGGAGTTGATCATACCGCCGGGGATCTCGGCCATGCGGGGCGCGGGGTTGCCAGGCCAGGGCTCGGCAGCGCAACCCTTGGTGGTGATGGCGCCCAGCTGGGAAACATCAAAGAAGTTCTGGAACTGCCAACCGTAGCCAAAGGTACCGGCTGCGGTGTTGATGGGGTTCTGCATCTTGACGCCGCCGAAATCGACGGCCATGTTCACGGTACCCACTAGAAGACCACCACCTTGGAAGCATCGAACACGGGGCCGCACATGCAAGCACCCTTCATACCGTCGACCGTCTCGACATTGCAGGTGTTGCAGGCGCCAAAGCCGCAGCTCATCATGCGCTCGAGCGACACCTCGCAGTACGCACCGGCCTCGGCGGCAGCGGCGGCGACCTTCTTCATCATGACGGCGGGGCCGCAGCTGGCGACGTAGTCGTAGCCGCCCTCGCCGAGCAGCTCGGCGGCAGGATCGGTGCAAAAACCGTGCATGCCGAGCGTGCCATCATCGGTGCACACGTTAACCGTGGCGCCCAGCGCGCGGAACTCATCGACACCCACGGCCTTGGAAGCGGTGCCAAAGCCCAGGCAAACGTCGACATCCACGCCCTGCTCGGCAAGCATGCCGGCGAGGCACAGCACGGGCGGAACGCCGATGCCGCCCGCCACGAGCAGCGCCTTCCTGGTGCCCTCGGGAACAAGCCAGCCGCGGCCGCCAGGGCCCAACAGGTTGGACTTGGAGCCGGGGGCCATCTGCGACAGACGACGGGTGTCGTCGCCCACGACGGCGTACCACAGCTCGACGGTGCCGGCCTGGGCGTCGGCGCGATAGAAGCTCAGAGGCACGCGAAGCAGCGAGGACGCATCGCCGGGCACGGCGATGTTCACAAACTGACCGGGCTTGAGCGCACTTGCAAGCTTGGGGGCCGAGATGACGAGCGAGAAGATGCCGTCGGCGATCTCCTGGTTCGAGACGACCTCGAAGTCGTGCATGCGTGCAGTGGAAGGTGTGGGCATAGACGCTCCAATCCCCCATGCGGTTGCATGGTCCAAACGAACAGAAAGCGCGGCACCGCAAGGGCGCCGCGCACAAAAGCGATAAGGCTATGCTAGCAGATGCAGCCGTCGGCGAGCGTCTGCTTACCGCCGACAAACACATCGGTGGCACGACCGGTAAGCGTGCGGCCGGCGAAACCGGAGTTCTCGGCGCGCGACTCGTAGCCGTCCTCGCCGACCGTCCAGGTGGCGGACGCGTCGAAGACAGTCAGGTCGGCAACGGAGCCCGCCTTGACCTGAACCTGGTCGAGGCCCAGGATCTCACGCGGCTTGATGGCCATGAGCTCGACCATGCGGCCCATGCTCATCTTGCCCGTGTTGACCAGCTCGGTGAGCACGAGTGACAGCGAGGTCTCGAGACCGATCATGCCAAAGGGCGCAAGCTCGAACTCGCGGGCCTTCTCCCACGGGGTGTGGGGAGCGTGATCGGTGACGATAACGTCGACGGTACCGTCGATGACGCCCTGACGGATGGCCTCGGCGTCCTCGTCGGTGCGCAGCGGCGGATTGACCTTGAGCGAGGTGTTGTAGGTCTCGTCCAGGTCGTTCTCGGTCAGGAACATGTGGTGCGGGGTGGCCTCGCAGGTCACCTGAACGCCAGCGGCCTTACCGGCACGCACGAGCTCGAGACCGTGAGCGGTGGAGATGTGCTGGATGTGCAGCTTGGCACCGGTCAGCTTGGCGATCTCGATGTCGCGGGCGATCTGGAGCTCCTCGCCGGCAGCCGGCCAACCCTCGAGGGCCAGACGGGTCGAGACCTTGCCCTCGTTGATCTGGCCGTGGCCGACCAGGTCCTCGTCCTGGCAGTGGCTCATGAAGACCTTGCCGAACATCTTGCCGTAGTCCATGCAGCGACGGAGCATGCCCGCGCCCTGCACGCCGCGACCGTCATCGGTGAAGGCGACGGCGCCGTGGGCGACCATATCGCCCATCTCGGACATGGCCTCGCCCTTAAGACCGCGGGTCATGGCGCCCGACGGATAGACGCGGCAGTGGCCGACCTCGGCAGCACGGGACTTGACGAACTCCACGACGGTGCCGTTATCGGTGACGGGATCGGTGTTGGGCATGGAGCACACGCCGGTAAAGCCGCCCTTGGCAGCTGCGCGGGTACCGCTCTCGATGTCCTCTTTGACCTCGTAGCCGGGCTCGCGCAGATGCACGTGCATATCCACCAGACCGGGGACGAGGTACTTGCCGGAAAGGTCGCGGACCTCGGCTCCCTCGACGGCGAGATTCTCGCCGACCTCGGCGATCTTGTCGCCGTCAATCAGGACGTCAACGACACCGTCAAGCTCGACGGACGGGTCGACGACGTGGGCATTCTTAAGAAGCAAGGCCATTATCGGCACCTCCAAGCAGCAGATACAGGATAGCCATACGCACGCAGATACCGGCGTAGACCTGCTCCAGGATGACGGAGCGTTGCGGGTGGTCGGCCATATAGGAGTCGAACTCGACGCCGCGGTTGATGGGGCCCGGGTGGCAGATGATCGCATCGGGCTTCATGAGCTTCTCGCGGTCCTTGGTCAGGCCGAAGAGCCTGTGGTACTCGCGAATGGTCGGGAACGGGGCACCCTCGAGGCGCTCCTGCTGCACGCGCAGCATGTAGACGACGTCCAGCTCGGGCAGGACGGAATCGAGGTCGCTCGTCACGTGGTCGCAGCCAAGGACCTCGGGTGCCGGCGGCAGCAGCGTGCCGGGGGCGACGGCGTAGGTCTCGCAGCCCATGATCTTAAGGGCGGGGATCAGCGAGCCGCAGACACGGGAGTGGGAGATGTCGCCGACGACGGCGACCTTCAGACCGTGGAAGTCACCCTTGTGCTCCCAGATGGTGTACAGGTCGAGCAGGGCCTGCGTGGGGTGGTTATGCTTGCCATCGCCGGCGCAGATAACGCTCGCGGGCGAGTTCTGCGTGACGATGTAGGGCGCGCCGGCGTGCTTGTCGCGCACGACGATGCAGTCGATCTTGTAGGCGTTGAGGGTCTCGACGGTATCGACGAGGCTCTCGCCCTTGACCGTGGAGGTCGAGGAGCCGCCAAAGTTGAGGCTGTCGGCCGAAAGACGCTTCTCGGCGAGCTCGAAGGAGCTGCGGGTACGCGTCGAGGGCTCGTTGAACATGTTGACGATGGTCTTGCCCTTGAGCGTGGGGACCTTCTTGATCGCACGCTCGTTGACCTCGGAGAACGCCTTGGCGGTCTCGAGGATGAGCTTGATATCCTCTTCGGAGTACTCGGTAATGTCGATCAGGTGCTTATGGTTGAACGCCACGGTACTACTCACCTCCCAGCGGCGCGGAGCCCACGTGGGAACCCGGCGCGACGTCGTTAATCTCGACAGCGGTGTGGCCGTCGACTTCCTTCATATATAGGTGCACGTTCTCCTCATGCGACGAGGGAACGTTCTTGCCGACAAAGTCCGGCGAGATGGGGAGCTCGCGGTGGCCGCGGTCAACGAGGACTGCCAGCTCAATGCGGCTCGGACGGCCCAGGTCCATAACGGCGTCGAGAGCGGCGCGGATGGTACGACCCGTATACAGGATGTCGTCCACCAGCACGACGCGCTTGCCGTCGACGCTGAAGGGAATGTTGGTAGCGTGAATCGCGGGAGCGAAATTGGTCGCATAGTCATCGCGGTAGAAGCTGATGTCCAGGCTGCCGAGCGGAACGTCGACGCCCTCGATCTCCTTGATCTCCTCGACGAGCTTCTTTGCCAGAAGGTCGCCGCGCGTGACGATGCCGACCAGAGCGAGGTCTTCACAGCCCTCGTTGCGCTCGAGAATCTCGTGCGCGATGCGGGTCATCGCTCGGTTGACGGCGGTCTCGTCCATGATGACCGCCTTGGGGGAAGTCGTGCCCATCGATCTCCTTCCTCACATGTCTTGACTGCTGACACAGTCAAAAAAATAGATGCCCGACCGCTCAAAGCGGACCAGACACCCACAGGAAGGGCTGCTCTTTGGCAGCAATGTAATTCCATGTGGGTATCTCGTACCCCTTTAATGGTCAAGGGATAGTGTAGCCAACCTCGAGCTTAATTGCGAGCATAAATACAGAGCAATCCGTAAACGGAGCCCAATGCTCCATAAACCTATATATATTTGTGGGACGAGCTTGAAAACGCACGCACGAGCTGGCATAATCCCCTCTGCTGCACGCAAATCGGATCTACGTCCAGGGCCGTGGCGTGAGCACTATCGCCAAAAGAGGAATATCTCTGTGTAGATTACGCACAGGGAGCTGCTTCTGTGCTATAGTTCAGGCTTGTTTGTTAACGCGACATGTTCGTTTGTCGCCCAAGGAGGGTCAGTTATGTCCAAAGTTTGCGAAGTTTGCGGTAAGCACCCCGTTGCCGGTCGCTCCATCAGCCACTCTCACCGCGTCACCAACCGTAAGTTCCGCCCCAACATCCAGCGCGTCTACGTCGTCGTCGATGGTCACCGTCGCAAGATGAACGTTTGCTCCACCTGCCTCAAGTCTGGCAAGGTTGCGCGCTCCTAAATAAGGTCTTACCAACAAGTACCTCGGACTCTCCGGGTCAAAGACCTCGCGTTCATATAGAACTTACCAAAGGCGCCCTCCCCTACGGAGGGCGCCTTTTTGCACTCATTGGGGACAGACTTACATGAGTGTTTTCACGCATTGGGGACAGACGTAACGCATGCCAGCAGCGGTTCGGCCCCTGCCTCACGCCGCCTCGTTCCAGCCCGCGGTGGCCTTGGTTACGCTTGTAGCGCCGATGCCGGTGATACGGGCAATTTGCTTGACCGTGAGATGTGCCCGCCTAAGCCTCAGCAGACACGCATCACGATCGGGGCGTGGCAGGGCCTTGAGCAGCGCAGGATCTATGCTCGGAAGGACTTCGCGCGCAACGGAAAGAGCATCCTCATCGAGGATCCGTCGGCGTGGAAGAATCTCAACTGACCAGATCCGCCCGGCAACTTCCTTAAGATGCTCACAATAGCGACGAGACCCCCCGACAATATCGAGCATAGGGGCCGCGTCACAGATGTCAAAGGGATCGTAGCCCAGCTGGTATGCCCTAAAGCTTGACCAGCGGTATGCTTCGAGAGAGTCGATCGCACCTTTCACAGGATTGAGATGGATATAATCGAGTAGCTGCACCGCCTGTGTGTCCGACTCAACCGCAACACGCGAATAGCGATTGTCAAACAGATGGCCCGTTCTTCCCGTTTTCCCATTGAAATACTTAGCATACGCCGTCAGTGCGCACTGCATTGCCTTTGAAAGGTTGTCATATGGGTCATCAACCATCAAATGGAAGTGGTTGTCCATAAGGCACCAAGCCAACACTGCCACTTTATGGCGTGCAAACCTGTCCGAGATGTCCGATAAGAAACGATATCGGTCAGAGTCATCTTCAAAAATAATCTGTTTGGAGTTGCCACGGTCAAAGACGTGGTAATAGCCGGTGAGCGAAACGGCGCGGGCGCATCGGGGCATAATCTCTCCTTTCAAAAACTGAACAGGCAACACCTAAAAGGAGAGAAGGAACGCGAAATGCTGAGCCTGTGATCTATTTATATCCAATGAGCGGCAAAAAGGCCCAGAACGGCAAAATGGCAAAACGATGTCTGTCACAAATGAGTGAAAGCACTCATGTAAGTCTGTCCCCAATGAGCGGGGCAATGCAATAGGCAGATAGTTATAGTTGAAGCGTTTCAGTTTATTGAAGCGTTTTAGTGTGCCTTTTACGGGAATCTTATCGTTTACCGAATTATTTCTTGCTATCATGCAAGACGTAGGGTAAATCTCCGATCGCAAGGAGACACAAATGGTGAAAAAGTCACCGGAAAACACTACTCCCGCAATTGTGGACAACGTAGAGGCGCTTGAGGCTAAGCTCGCTCAGATGCGAGAGGCCCAGGCGCTTTTTGCTACGTACACGCAGGAGCAGGTCGACAAGATCTTCTATGAGGCCGCCATGGCCGCCAACAAGGCTCGTATCCCGTTGGCGAAGATGGCCATCGAGGAGACCGGCCGCGGCGTTCTTGAGGACAAGGTCATCAAGAACCACTACGCCGCAGAGTACATCTACAACGCTTACAAGAACACCAAGACCTGTGGTGTCCTGGAGCGCGACGAGGCTTACGGCATCACCAAGATCGCCGAGCCCATCGGCATCGTGGGCGCCGTCATCCCGACGACCAACCCCACCTCCACCGCGATCTTCAAGACGCTGATCAGCCTGAAGACCCGCAACGCCATCATCATCTCCCCGCACCCGGCTGCCGCCAAGTGCACCATCGCCGCCGCCAAGCTCGTGCTTGACGCCGCCGTCAAGGCCGGCGCCCCCGAGGGCATCATCGGCTGGGTCGATGTCCCCTCCATCGAGCTGACCAACATGGTCATGCGCGACGTCGACATCATCCTCGCCACCGGTGGCCCGGGCATGGTCAAGGCCGCCTACTCCTCGGGCAAGCCCGCCCTGGGCGTTGGCGCCGGTAACACCCCGGTCGTCATCGACGACACCGCTGACGTGCTGCTCGCCGTCAACTCCATCATCCACTCCAAGACCTTCGACAACGGCATGATCTGCGCTTCCGAGCAGTCCGTGACCGTCATCGACACCATCTATGACCAGGTTAAGGCCGAGTTCCAGAAGCGCGGCTGCTATTTCGTCAAGCAGGGTGCCGAGATGGAGGCCCTGCGTGCCGCCATGTTCAAGAACGGCGCCCTCGATCAC